>JBBSDD010000009.1:0-16793 GCA_038249755.1 Flavobacteriales bacterium
GAAGGCATAAAATTCAGTATGTAATTGATAAAAACATAGTCTGAATCCTTCTGCGTATTCTCGGGAAAAGTTCCCACGACCAAACTTTTGGCTTTTTGCCTGATTTCCTGTGATTTGTTATTCAGAGCCTGCAAATTTCCGGTGGTAATTTCGATCAACTTTTCATCCTCTCCCTGCATGGCCGAAATCATGGCTTGCGCGGCCGTTTTTTTTTCAGCATGATTTTCTTCGTGCGTAGCTCTGATGTCTTCAAAATCAGACTTCCGCTCAGAATTTTCGATTAGATTGATCGATGCAGTATCAAACAGTACATCGTGGCTTTGGAACTGAAAAAAAACAAATACCATCACGCCTGTAAGGAGGATACCAAACTGCATTGGAACTTTTAATACGGCATTGAACATCAGCCCCATTCTGCTTTCCCGAACAGATTTCCCACCGAGATATCTTTGCACCTGTGATTGGTCTGTGCCAAAATAGGAGAGGGCGAGAAAAAATCCTCCTGTGATACCAGACCAAAAAGTGTAACGCTTGTCGAGATCAAAACTGAAATCGATCGCTTCTGTTTTACCCAACTTTCCAGCAAGCCGCAGACCGTCAACAAAGCCCACATTTTCCGGAAGGTTCTGAATAATGGTGCCAAAAGCAATGGCCATTCCAATGAGAATGACGGCCATCTGCCACTTTTGGGTCAGGCTCACTGCTTTGCTACCTCCTGACACCGTGTAGATTACAACAAGAATGCCAACGATAAGAATCGTCAGGGTCAGATCCCAATTTAAAACAGAAGAGAGCACGATGGCCGGCGCATAAATGGTAATGCCCGCCGCAAGTCCTCTCTGCACCAAAAATAAAAAAGCAGCGAGTAGGCGGCTTTTCAAATCGAAACGGTTTTCGAGATACTCGTAGGCTGTGTAAACTTTTAGCCTGTAATATATTGGAATAAATACAGCGGAAACGACAATCAAGGCAAGGGGCAAACCGAGATAATTTTGAACGAAGGCCATACCCGATTCGAAGGCTTGTCCTGGCGTACTGAGAAAGGTAATGGCACTGGCTTGTGTGGCCATCACAGAAAGGCCTATCGTGCCCCATCGGAGTTGGTTATCGCCTAGAAAGTAACTCTGGATGTTGGCGTTTTTCCGGGTTTTGTATGTTCCATATGCAACAATCGCGAGCAATGTAGCGATCATGATCACATAATCCAATGTACTCATTTCGTCCAGATCGTAAATAAGTACATGGCTAGGCAAAATACACCAAGCCACAGCAATACAAGGAAGTAAACCCTCTTCCAGTTGGTGTCAGAGTCAATTTTATTTTCAGGTGCCGGTTTTGACTCAATCATCCAATTTATCTCCGTTTTGGCTCAGGGCCAGAATATTTGCCAAAAGGCGATAAGCTCCGGGAACACCTGCAGGCAACTGTCGGAAGAAAGAAATCCCTGTATAAACAAAGTGTCCTTTTCCGTGCGATGCAACGATCAATGCCCCTTTTCGTTCCGGTTCACCGGGATCACTCCACGAAATTAAAGGCTCGAAAGCAGGATCCCAATCAGCAGCAAAATACAATCCGCGCTCCTGAACCCAACCGGAAAAGTCAACTGCGGTTAGAATGTTGGGAGAATGAAAAATGGGGTGTTTGGGATTTATAAACCGCGGTTCTGCTTCCTCATCAGTCACGCGCTCACGCGTAATTGTGAATGGGAAGGGACCGAATTCTTCTGCCTCCAAACCTCTACTGGTATTGTATTGTACTACGTATGTGCCTCCTGCTGCAACGTACCGATTCAGGGCGTCATTGGCAAAACGGAGATCGGTCCGCGTATTGTAGGCCCGGATTCCGGAAATAATCGCATCAAATCGCGAAAGGTCAGAAGATTGCAGGTCGCTGGATGATATGCTCTCAACATGGTAACCCGCTACCCGTAGGTATTTGGCTACGTCATCTCCGGGTCCGTCGATATATCCGATCAGCGAAATCTGCCCCCGATTGAGAGACATTAATTCCAGGTTTATCTTTGCATCCGTCAGGATTATCTGGGCGGGGATGTGATCATAAGAGATCAATTGAAGACTCTGGGGATGCGGCGTCGGTGAAGATGAATTTTCTTGCCTGAAGTCTACATAAATCGTACCCGATTCGGCTATTGAAGATGGCGCAATGCTCACTTCAATTCGTAGGCTCGCTCCCCTGTTTTTTATAGCCAGGTCGGTGTATTCAGGCGTCTGTGTCCAGCCTTTCGGCAAAACAAGTTTTACGCGACCGTTGAGCTCACCAGAATTGTTTTGAACGGTAAAGACAACCCGCTGGGGTTCGCTTCCGGTAACGACCAGGCCCTTCTCTGAAAAATTAAAGGTGGCCTGAGGCACAATATAAACAGGCGAGTAAACCACTGCCTTCACCGGATCAACCAATTTATGTTTGACAGGGATCTGCATTTCAAAAGCGTAATCCAAAACTTCCAGTTTTACCCTGACTAAAAACGCCGCGGGATTTTCGGGAAGCCCTCTTTCGGCGAAATCTTCTACCTGATATCTACCCGTGTAAGGTTCCCGAAGCCAGTAAGGATTGCTGGTTTGGGCATCAGACGGAACCTGCATGGATAGTTCGTTCGAAAACAATTCCCCTTCCTTCAGGCTGATGTTAAATGTTGTTGCAGTTTCACCAAGTTGTCCAGTTTGTAATTTGACAGGAATATCAGAATTGTTGATAATCGCCAATCGGGTTGTGATTTGATCTCCAGGAGCATAGAGAATGTGATCGGAGGTAGCTTCAATTTGAATGCCAGCCAGTGAAATGCACAGCGCTTCAAGCTCTATTATTTTATAAGCTTTCAAGGGAGAGTCAGGGGCTTCGCGCAATGCTTTCAAAGCATCAACCACCCGGGGGATCGAATTTTGAGGATTTCCAAAGTCAAACTTGCTCTGCTCCTCTCTCAGCAGCTTACCAGCATCTATGGCTTGGAATTTAGTCCAATCAGAAGAAACCCCATCCAAAATTCCGACCTGCGGATCAGCTTTTTCTCCTTTGACGTATTGGAGATATTCCACATTCAGACCGTACACATAATCTGACCCAAATCCCTGGCTTTTGTGCTCACTTCGGCTTCTCGCAGCTATTTGGGCATAACTTTCTCCAAGATACTTATTGTACTGCCCGACATTTAAAGTGATAAAATCTGAATTGCCTTTGGCTTGCTCCACCAAATCTTTGTTCCACCAGGAGCTGACGTTAAAATAAAGTCTTTTTGGTTGCCAGGTTTGAACGAATTTCAATTGTTCCGGGTAGGCTTTTTGATCCGCAGCTGCATCAAATGCTTCCTCGGCCAGGAGCGCGCTCGCCTCATGATGTCCGTGTCCGGCATAATTTGAAGGAGGAAATCTCGTGATAAGCACGTCGGGTCTGAATTTTCGAATTACCCAAACCAGATCACCCAGAATCTCGTCTTTGCCCCAATTTTCCAGTGTTTCGTCCGAAGATTTTGAATACCCAAAATCCACCGCCCGGGTAAAGAATTGTTCACCCCCATCAATGCGCCTTGCCGACAGCAATTCCTGTGTTCGGAGCACACCGACAGCCGCACCTATTTCTGTTCCGATCAGATTTTGTCCTCCGTCGCCGCGCGTGAGTGAAATATAGGCTGTGCGCGCGAGAAGGTGATTTTCGAGGTAGGAAATTAATCGGGTATTTTCGTCATCGGGATGCGCTGCAATATACAGCACACTCATAGGTTGGATGGATTTTTGGAGCTGGTGATAAAGCGCAGCTGAAGATTGGCTTTCGGGAAATTGGGCGTGCAGGGGGAGCGTGATGGAAAAAACAATAAACAGAACAAAAAATCTCATATCAGCACAGATTACACATCGGAAGGATGACAAATATAACCCGTTCAGTTCAGTTTTTGAATGCTAAAGGTTTATTGGAATTTTAAAGGTTGTCGACCCTTTTGAGAAACAATAGAGTGCATCGGCTTCTGTAAAAGTCCAAACCTTTGGAGATATTCCATATCGAAATCATTTGAAATTCGGGCTGATGGCTTTAAGTAATGAATACTGCGTTCTGGTTTTTCGACAGTTGCAGAAAAAGATTCGATCGTCACGATATACAAATCACACGAATCTTGTTGTCTGGATACCGTATATGTCTCCAACATAAAATTCAGTGAAGCATTGGCAGGAAGGGTTTTAATTGAATTGTTTTCCAAAGGTTTTAAGTTTCCATCGGGACTAGAAACTTTAACGATCGTTTTGCTCAATGCATCCTTCACACTCCCTTCTGGACGTTCGAAATTTGTGTATGAATAGCAGAAATCGTTCATAAATCGCGTGGTATCCAATCCGGATTTACAATTTTCGCGATCCAATTCTATGGTTAGTGAGGCGTGTTGATCACAGAAATCTTCGGATAAACCGCTGTATGTCATAATGCCTGCGCTTGCGAGCAGACAAGTCAATACAATGACTCCAGATATTTGGACGAGACGTTTTTTCACGGTGTTAAAATACGCCAAACAATTAAGTCAACCTAGTTAATTTCAGATTTTTCCATAGGAATTTTAACCTCCGGTAAATACGCGAATTTCAGGGCTTCATGTCCCCGACAAATGCGATTTGCGAAGCCAATGCTCAATGGTAAAGGAATGGGCATGGCGCTCATCTTTTTCATGTAGCAGGATTACTTTTACTTCCCATTTCTTTTTATCGAATGCCGGAAAAAAGGTGTCTGCTTCGAACGAGGCGTGAATGCGTGTAAGGTACATTTCGTCTACCCGATCTTCCTTCAGAGCCAAATTGTAAATTTCAGCCCCGCCGATAATGTACGTTTCGTCAACTCCTTTTTGGCGTTGGCTCTCGATCGCTGCATTTAAGTCATTGAATACTGCGCTTCCTGGAGCCTCGTAATTCGTATTCCGGGTGATAATTATATTGGGTCTTTTGGGAAGAGGGCGATACTTTTCCGGTATTGATTCATAGTTCTTTCTCCCCATAATCACAGGCTTGCCGGTAGTCTGCTCTTTAAAAAAACGCATGTCATCCGGCAGATCCCAGATCAACTTATTGTCCTTGCCGATGGCGCCATTTTCGGCAACGGCGGCAATGATGATACATTTCATCATACGGCTACAGGAGCTTTGATATGTGGATGCGGATCATATGATACAAGCTCAAAATCACCATGGGTAAAGCCGAAAATATCTTTTACTTCCGGATTGATCTTCATTTCGGGCAAGGGTCTCGGTGTCCGACTCAATAATTCTTTGACCTGATCGAAATGATTCGTGTAAATATGCGCATCTCCAAAAGTGTGAACAAACTCTCCAGGTTCGAGATCGCATACCTGAGCGACCATCAGGGTGAGCAATGCGTAAGATGCGATGTTGAATGGAACCCCCAGAAAACAATCAGCACTCCGTTGGTAAAGTTGACAACTCAATTTATTGTTGGCTACATAAAATTGAAATAAGGCATGGCATGGAGGCAAAGCCATATCATCGACCATCGCTGGATTCCAGGCCGAAACCATTAATCTGCGGCTGTTTGGATTTGATTTTATCTGGCTGATCAGTTTGGAAATTTGATCGATGCTGCCGCCTTGCGGTGCAGGCCAACTGCGCCATTGGTATCCATATACGGGGCCGAGGTTTCCATTTTCATCGGCCCATTCATCCCAGATGCGCACGCCGTTTTCTTTGAGATAGGCAATATTCGTATCCCCTTTCAGAAACCACAGGAGCTCGTGAACAATACTCTTGAGATGGAGTTTTTTGGTTGTGACCATGGGAAATCCCGCTGAAAGATCAAATCGCATTTGATAACCAAATACACTGCGAATGCCTGTGCCGGTTCTGTCTGGCTTGTCCACACCATTTTGCATGATGTGGGTTAGAAGATTTTGATAAGCTAACATGAAAAAATGGTTTCTGTCAAAATTAGCAATAGGCTCAATATTTAACCAGCAATGTTCATAATTATACTGGCTAAATCTGCTCCTTACATCAACATCCCTACAATGGATGCTGTAAAAAGAGACGCGATTGTACCTCCTATCAAAGCCTTAAGCCCTAATTTTGAAAGTAGTCCTTTTCTGTTAGGCACCAGAGCGCCAATACCGCCTATTTGTATTCCTATAGAAGCAAAATTGGCAAATCCGCAAAGGATATAAGTGGCCATAACGATAGATTTGTCATAGACGAAAACACCATTTGTCTTCATGTCGCCGAGCGTTACGTAGGCATAAAATTCGTTGAGGATGGTCTTTTCCCCGAGCAATTGGCCTACGGCAATAATATCCGGAGAAGGCACACCCAACAACCAGGCGATTGGCGCACCTATATATCCGATGATAAACTCCAGGGTAAACTTGTCATAGCTTGTGTATTCTGCCACAATGGAGTTCAAACCAGTGTGCATTCCAATCCAATCTCCCAAGATGTAATTGGCCATGAATATAAATGCCGTGAATACAAGCAACATAGCCCCAACGTTTACGGCCAATTTGAGGCCATCTGTGGTGCCATTTGCTACGGCCTCAAGGACGTTTGATCCAGGTTTGGTGCTGTCAAGTGTCATTTCAACCCGAAATTTTTCGGTTTCAGGCACAAGCAATTTGGCAGCTACGATAGCAGCTGGGGCTGACATCAGCGAGGCGGTGAGCAGATGTTGGGCGAAGATGAGCCTTTCAGCTGCGCTGTTTCCGCCAAGAAATCCAATATAAGAAGCAAGTACCCCACCTGCGATAGTAGCCATACCACCTGTCATGAGGCACATCAGTTCACTTCGGGTCATGCCTTCCAGATAGGGACGTACGAGAAGAGGCGCTTCGGTCTGACCGAGGAAAATATTTCCGGCGGCAGCCAGGCTCTCTGCCCCAGATAGCCTGAGGGTTCTGCGCATGATCCACGCAAAGCCGTATACAAATTTTTGAAGAATATTGAGATAATAGAGCAGCGATGTAAGTGCTGAAAAGAAGACGATGGTGGGTAAAATGCGGAATGCAAAATTGAGAAGAGCGGAGTCCGTTTTCCCATCGGTAAAACTTCTGAACAAGAAATCAGATCCGAAATCAGTGAAGGAGATCACCTTGACAAAAACTTTACTAATCCAGGAGAATATCTCCGCGAAAAACGGAACTTTTAAAACCAGAAGGGCAAGGATAATTTGCAGCAGTATACCTTTAAAAACAAGGGACCAAACGATGGATTTTCTATTGTCGCTAAAAACCCAACCAAGAGCCACCAAAAATCCAATGCCCAGCAGACCCCGCAGCACACCTTCGAAGCTGATACCCAAACTTATTTCAGTCGCCGCACCTTGGGCCATTGCTGGCGCATGTGCGGTTGCTATCCAAGAGATGACGAGAAGTGGTTTCAGCAGGCTCTTCAAGCGGTCAGCGTTTTTTTCGCTTGTTTATTTCGTCCCTCAAACGGGAGGCTTTTTCGTACTCTTCTTTTTCCAGCGCTGTGTCGAGTTCTTTTTCGAGATCTTCCATCGATTTTCCGGCCACACTGCCCGATCCTGTCGTGGATATTTCTGAAGTTGAAAATTCCTCTATATCATCTCCGTCGGCATTCGTATCTTCTGAGTCAATAATGATGCCTGCCGAACTGAGGATAAAATCGTGGGTATAAATAGGCTTCTCGCAGCGCAAGGCGATCGCAACTGCATCGCTCGAGCGCGCATCTATTTCAAATTTCTTTTTATTCTGTTCGCAGATTATTTTGGCAAAAAAAATGCCTTCCACAAGATTGTAAATTACCACCTCGTGCAATTTTACATCAAAATTGTCAAGGAAACTTTTAAACAGATCGTGGGTGAGCGGCCTGCTCGGAGTCATTTTCTCCAAAGGTATCGCAATGGCCTGCGCCTCCGCTCCACCGATAATAATGGGTAACCGACGTTTCCCACTCTTCTCTTTTAAAATAAGAGCGTAAGCACCTGTTTGTGTTTGGCTGTAAGACAGACCGACTACTTTGAGCTCAATTTTTTCCATGCAGATTGGCCGGAGCTTTCAATTTTATTGCGCTGCAAAAGTAACCCCGTTTCCGGGGTTTTCAAATTGCATTTCCTTTTGTGCCGTTCTAAGGTAGAAAAAAGGAATTAATTCGAGGCTTTAAATTTCTTAATTGCTTCAGTGAGGCGCGGTAAAACTTCAAAGGCATCGCCTATCACGCCATAATCAGCAGCTTTGAAAAAAGGCGCTTCAGGGTCGGTGTTGATAACAACGATCACTTTGCTGCCATTTACACCCGCCAGGTGTTGGATGGCACCGGAAATTCCGGCTGCGATATAAAGATTGGGTCGGATCGCTATACCTGTTTGTCCCACGTGCTCGTGGTGAGGTCTCCAGCCGATGTCGGCTACCGGTCGTGAGCATGCGGTTGCGGCGCCCAATTCATGCGCCAGATCTTCCACAATGCCCCAATTATCAGGTCCTTTCAATCCCCGGCCCGCTGATACCACAGTTTCGGCTTCCGTAAGAGGTACGCCTTCAGTAGAAATCGCTTTGAGTTCTTTAAACCGCAATTTTCCTGTGGTAATTTCAGGTGTGAAATTTTCCACGCTTGCCTGCGCATCGGTTTGTACTGGCTTTACGCTGTTTGGCATCAAAGAGATTAATTTGATGTCCGTATGGATTGCACAGTCGGCAAATGCCTTTCCGGAAAATACATTTTTGCGTACTACAAATGTATCCCCTTCCATTTCGGGAATAGCAATAGCTCCTGCCACCAAGCCTGCTTCCAGTTTGGCTGATATTCTGGGAGCCAGCATTTTTCCGGTCGGGTCGAATGAAAAGATAATGACCGTAGCGCTTTCGGCGGCAGCCGCCTCCACACAGAGCGCGGTAAGGGTTTGATCATTTTCATCGGTCACTTCCGGATTGACCAATACTTTGGAGGCACCATAATTTCCCAGCGCAGCCAGGGTGGCCTGATCGATGTTTCCATAAGTCACTACGGTGACAGTGGAAGACAATTTATCGGCAATTTTTTTACCGTAATACACAGTTTCTGAAGCTGATTTGGCGAGCTTTCCGTGAGGTGCATCTGCAAAAACAAGGACTGACATAGAATATTTTTTTAGTTAAATTACTTTGGCTTCGTTGTGAAGCAGACTTACGAGTTCGTCCATATTTTCCGGATCGATCAATTTTACCGCACCTTTGGAAGGAGGCAAACTGTATTTTATAATTGTGGTGAGTGGTTTTAAATCGGCCGCTTCCACAACTGTAAGGGGTTTGGTGCGTGCCGCCATAATTCCGCGCATGTTTGGAATTCTTTGTTCGGCCATCCCTTTTGCACAAGTTACGACGAGTGGCAGTGAACCTTCGATGACTTCTGTGCCTGCCGGCAAATCTCTTTCGATCGTTGCCTCAGTGCCGTTCACATCCAGTTTTCGGGCCACCGAGACATAAGGCAACTCGAGAAGCTCTGCCAACATGCCACCAACCTGAGAACCATTGTAATTAATGGTTTCTTTGCCGGTCAATATGAGGTCAAAGTTTTTGTCTTTGGCATAAATGGCCAATTGTTTCGCAGTGAAATAACTATCCACAGGTGCAGCATTGATTCGCACAGCTTCATCTGCCCCGATGGCAAGGGCCTTGCGAATAATCGGGTCCACATCAGGTTCTCCAACGGTGACGATGGTTACTGTCCCGCCGTGTTGTTCTTTTAATTCAAGTGCCCGCACGAGCGCATACCATTCATCGTAGGGATTTACAATGAATTGCACTTTGTCTTCATTAAACCTGGTGTCGTTTTCCGTAAAGCTGATCTTCGCAGTGGTGTCCGGAGCTTTGCTGATACAAACTAGTATTTTCATATATGGATTCTTGAGATTTTTGGGCAATGTTCAAAAGTATAACTTCTCCTTTAAAAGTAGGAATTAGCTTTTGGTAATTAACCAAAGGTATGCATGCATAACATATTTGCCAAAATTTTTGTGCTTGTCTGTTATAAGGTCGTGGGACTTCCCTCAATATTGACATATCTATAACACAAATATTTCTACTTTTGTGCTCCAGAAATCAGACAAAATAATGAGAGTTATACAATATAGAGAAGCTGTTTGTGAAGCCATGAGTGAAGAGATGCGCAGAGATGAACGCGTATTTCTCATGGGCGAGGAAGTTGCAGAATACAATGGTGCCTATAAAGCCAGCAAAGGGATGTTGGACGAATTTGGCGCAAGGCGCGTCATTGACACGCCGATAGCTGAGCTTGGATTTACTGGTATCGCCGTTGGTGCGGCCATGAATGGTTTGCGACCCATTGTAGAATTTATGACCTGGAATTTTGCGATTCTGGCAGCCGATCAGATCATCAACTGTGCTGCCAAAATGCTGCAGATGAGCGGTGGTCAGTATAGCGTGCCTATTGTTTTTCGCGGTCCAAATGGTCCGGCAGGTCAATTGGCTGCAACCCACTCTCAAAGTTTTGAAAATATGTACGCCAGTATTCCCGGACTTAAAATCGTGATGCCTGCCAATCCATATGATGCGAAGGGACTTTTGAAAGCAGCCATTCGTGACAATGATCCGGTAATCGTAATGGAATCGGAAAAAATGTACGGCGATAAAGGAGAAGTTCCGGAAGGAGAATATATTATTCCTATTGGGATCGCCGATGTGCGTAAAAAAGGGACCGACGTGACCATCGTTTCCTTTGGGAAAATAATGAAAGTGGTTTTCGAGGCTGCTGAGGAGCTGGAAAAAGAGGGTATCAGCGCGGAAGTAATTGATCTTCGCACCATCCGTCCGCTCGATATCAAAACCATCATTGACAGTGTAAAAAAAACAAACAGATTGGTGATCGTTGAAGAGAATCATCCCGTGGCATCAATATCTTCGGAAATCTCTCACCGTGTTCAGTTGCATGCTTTTGATTATCTCGATGCACCAGTTCGACGGGTTACGATGGCTGACGCGCCTTTTGCATTTTCTCCTCCACTCATAGCGGAATCGCTTCCCAATGTGACCAGAATCGTGAAGGCTGTGAAAGATTCAATGTATGTTACCAAATAGATAAATATTCATTTTAATCGAAGTGCTCCAATTTAAATTGGAGCATTTTTTTTGCATTTTCTTGAAAATCAATCTTTACGAGCTGTTTTTCGATATTTGCACATCAAAGACCCATTACCTATTTTTGCGCACCTTAAAAAGGACACTTTACAATAATCTGATATATAACACGTATGAATTTCCTGGAAGAAAACCTGATATACATGATCCCGCTGATGGGTGTTGTTGGCCTGATATTTATGGCGATCAAATCGGCTTGGGTGACGAAACAGGATGCAGGTGATCCAAAAATGGCTGGCCTTGCAAAATACATTGCAGATGGAGCAATGGCATTTTTGAAGGCAGAATGGAAGGTGTTGGGTTATTTCGTGGTTATCGCCGGTTTGTTGCTGGCCTATTCAGGAACGCTCGTTGAACATTCAAGTCCGGTTATTGCTATCGCTTTTTTGATCGGAGCCGTGCTTTCTGCCCTGGCGGGTTATATAGGAATGCGCATTGCCACCAAAGCCAATGTGCGCACCACACAAGCCGCTCGCACGAGTCTTGTCAACGCATTGAAAGTTTCTTTCACAGGTGGCTCCGTTATGGGTCTTGGTGTGGCTGGACTTGCGGTTTTGGGTATGGGAAGTTTGTTCATTATTTTCTATAAGTACTTCGTTCCTGAAGGGGCTTTGATAACCGGCCATGAAATGAAAACAGCCATCGAAGTGCTGGCCGGATTCTCATTGGGAGCTGAGTCTATTGCACTTTTTGCGCGTGTCGGCGGCGGTATTTATACCAAAGCAGCCGACGTCGGCGCTGACCTTGTCGGAAAAGTAGAAGCGGGTATACCTGAAGATGATCCGCGTAATCCCGCGACAATCGCAGATAATGTTGGTGACAACGTGGGCGATGTGGCTGGCATGGGTGCCGACCTCTTTGGATCGTATGTCGCCACCATTTTGGCAACAATGGTTTTGGGACAGGAAATTTCTTCAAATGACAATTTTGGCGGAATGGCACCGATCCTTTTGCCGATGGTGATTGCAGGTCTGGGATTGCTCTTCTCAATTATTTCCATGGCCTTTGTTCGAATATCGGACGAAAATAGTTCTGTACAAAAAGCGCTTAACAATGGCAACTGGTCCTCAATCATTTTGGTCGTTCTGGTGTCATATCCGCTTTGTTTGTGGATGCTACCTGAATCTCTGAATTTGCGTGGATATGAATTTTCAAATCTCGACGTCTTTTTCGCGATTGTGGTGGGGTCGGTTGTCGGAGCTTTAATCAGCCTGGTCACCGAGTTTTACACTTCAATGGGTAAAAAACCAGTTAACAATATTATACAACAGTCTTCCACAGGCCATGCCACCAACATTATTGCTGGTCTGGCAGTTGGTATGCAATCTACAGTGATTCCTATTCTGGTCCTGGCTGCTGGTATCATCTTCTCATATACTTTTGCGGGTTTGTACGGTGTGGCGATTGCGGCCGCGGGAATGATGGCAACCACAGCGATGCAACTTGCCATCGATGCTTTTGGACCGATTGCTGACAATGCAGGCGGAATCGCTGAAATGAGCGGACTGCCGGCCGATGTGCGCGGTCGCACCGACAATCTGGATGCGGTGGGAAATACCACGGCAGCAACAGGCAAGGGTTTTGCCATTGCATCTGCGGCCCTTACGGCTTTGGCACTCTTCGCAGCATTCGTAGGGATTGCGGGTATCGAGAGCATCGACATTTACAAAGCACCGGTTTTGGCGATGTTGTTTGTCGGCGGGATGATTCCATTTATATTTTCTGCGCTTTGTATTTCGGCCGTTGGCCGCGCTGCTATGGCCATGGTTCAGGAAGTACGACGTCAGTTTCGCGAAATTCCAGGTATCATGACGTACGAAGCCACACCAGAATATGAAAAGTGCGTCGCCATCTCTACCAAAGCCTCTATTCGCGAAATGGTACTCCCCGGAGCGATTGCGCTGCTTGCACCTATATTGGTTGGTTTCGGTTTTCGGGGTGTGTTCCCCGAAACTTCTTCAGCAGAAATGTTGGGCGGTTTGCTCGCTGGTATTACTGTTTCCGGCGTTCTTATGGGTATATTTCAAAACAATGCCGGTGGCGCCTGGGACAATGCCAAGAAATCTTTTGAGAAAGGCGTTCTGATTGATGGCGTGATGACCTATAAAGGTTCCGAAGCCCACAAAGCTTCCGTAACCGGAGATACTGTTGGTGATCCCTTCAAAGACACTTCAGGTCCTTCAATGAACATTCTTATAAAACTTACATCAATCGTGGCGCTTGTTATAGCACCACATATATCCCAGAATGCGGTAGTTGAGCAAGAGTCCAATCTGTTTCCAATCGAAAAGGGATCTGATCTGATCAAAGCAGCGGAGGCAGCGCCAGTGTCAGGGAGTTTCCAGTTTACAGAAGAAACAGCGGCTTTCCTGTGGTCAGGAAAAAAAGTGACAGGCCAACACAGTGGTCACTTTTCTGCCAAAGGGATGCTTGTCATTGAGGACAACATCGTGCGAAAAGGTGAAGCTTTAATCGCAATGACCTCGATCGTAGTGGATGACGTAAAAGACAGAGAGTCGAATACGAAATTGCTGAATCATCTCAAAAGTGCGGACTTTTTTGATGTTGAGAAATACCCTACGGCCAATCTAATCATTCATGGATCTGAAAGGCAAAGCGAAAATTCTTATTTTTTTAAAGGGTTACTTTCTTTAAAAGGTATCGAAAAGCCTGTGGAAGGAACTTACAATATCATTGCCGATCAGGGAAAACATTACGCTTTAACAGGAAGTATGACCATCGACAGATCTGAATTTGAGGTGCGATATGGTTCGGGATCATTTTTTAAAGGTCTGGGCGACGAACTTATTTACGACGAGATACCCATTGGATTTAAGATTTTTCTTCAATAAATATGAAGATGCTCCGATCTGTATGACGAAGCTTCGAGACTTGTCACTCCGACAGCAAGAGGAGTCTGTTTATTCAATACAAAAACGCTCCGCACTGCATGACAAAAAACAAACTACTTAGAATGAAAAAGCCACCTCTCTCAAGGTGGCTTTTTCATTGGGATCATTCAATTATTTAAAAAGTCCGTGGATTTCACCATCAATGGCGATAATGATCTTTCCGAGATCTTCGGGATTTTCATGAAATGCGTTGCTGTCGATGTCAATTACAAGTAATTTGCCCTTGTCGTAAGTCGAAATCCACGCTTCGTAACGTTCGTTCAAACGCTTCAGGTAATCCAACCGAATAGCATCTTCATATTCCCGACCCCTTTTCTGTATGTTGTTTACCAAAGCTGGAACACTCGCACGCAAGTAAATGAGCAGGTCCGGCGCAGCGATAAATTTCTCCATCGAATTGAACAGAGAAAAGTAATTTTCAAAATCACGGGTTGTCATCAGACCCATGCTGTGAAGGTTGGGCGCAAAAATATAAGCGTCTTCATAGATGGTTCTATCCTGAACTACGTGTTTTTTGTTGTCGCGTATCTCGGTGATCTGGTTGAATCTGCTGTTGAGAAAGTATATCTGCAAATTGAATGACCATCGTTGCATGTCATTGTAGAAATCCATGAGGTAGGGGTTTTCATCCACATCTTCATATTGGCATTCCCATTTGTAATGTTTTCCTAACAATTCGGTAAGGGTCGTTTTGCCCGAACCTATATTTCCTGCTACAGCTACGTGCATATCGGTATTTTCTATCGGTCAAAAGTACGAATAATGGCCTATTCGCAGCGGGTATCATGGAGCCGCGAGTTCAATTACCACGATTTCTTCTGAATTGACCAAGGCCACCCGGTTTTTTTGCATCACCGCAAAGCTCGCATCCGAGGGTAAAATGAATTCTATCGTTTGAAAAAGAACTGGATCGTACTTGTAAATGGAGTTTTCCTTGAAATATATAACACCGCCATCAGTAACCTGAAATCGCACAAGTCCTGGAATCGGTATGGTCTTCATATATGTTCCAAAAATATCAAAGACCAATATGCCAGTTTGCGGATTGTTTACATACAACCTGTTTGCAAATTCTACCATAAAATTTGGCGCAAGCTCAATGCCCAGTATTTGAGAGAGATTCCCCGTCTCCAATATCTTTTTAAAACCCTCATCTAAGCGGACCAGCGAAAAAGCCATCGCATCGTAGATCCAGTAATGATTTTGAATCGACGTGCAGGCTGCTGTCGCAAGGGCAATATCATGGTCCAGCAGATTTCTCTTACCGCGGTTGTCGCTGAGGGTATTGTCCAGAATTGTTATGTAATTGATTTCCGGATAAACGACAAGGGGCCTTAGCGGAAAAGTGATGTCTATTTCTCCAATATCCCCGAGTTGTTTGTCACTGAATCTAAATTGGAAAACACCATTTTTATCGTACTTAAACAGTTCAGATTGAGAAACACTGTAGATATTGAGCAAATTGTCCATGGCGATAAAATCAGATCGCACAGGAATTTTGTACAGTTCCACCCATTGCGACATGCCCCAAAGCGGTAAACATGTCAAAAATAGTGCGATCAGACGCGTCGTCATAAATTGTTTACAGAGAGTTGCATTTGCATAATTTCATTGATGAATGTTCGATCATTGGCAAGTCTGGGTACTTTGTGCTGGCCGCCGAGTTTGTTTTTTGAGCGGAGCCAGTTGTGAAATGTTCCTTTTGGCAAAATGCGTATCAGTGGTGGGTTTAGATTCAGGTTACCGGTTCGTTTGGCTTCGTAATCACTGTTGAGATTTTTGAGGTGCTGGTCAAGAATTTCTGCGAAATGTGTGAGAGATTCTGGTTCTTTTTCAAATTCAATCAACCATTCATGACCGCCTTTTTTGCTTCCTTCCATATATATCGGCCCGGCAGTGTAATCAGAAATCTGGGCTTTTGCCAACGAACAGGCTGCAGCCAGGGCTTTCTCTGCGTTATCGATTACCAGCTCTTCTCCAAAAGCATTGATGAAATGACGGGTGCGGCCAGTCACTTCAATACGAAAAGGATATTTTGAGGTAAAACAGACGGTGTCTCCGATTCGGTAACGCCATAATCCGGCGTTGGTGGTAATCACAATTTCGTAATTTACACCCAATTCCACATCACCAAGCGCCACAGTTTTTGGTTGGATTTCATGGCTGTGCGCTACTGGAATGAATTCATAATAAATGCCATAGTCCAGCATGAGCAACATATCTGTGGCACCTTTCCGGTCCTGAAGACCAAAAAAACCTTCGCTTGCGTTATAGCTTTGGTAATACTGCATTTTGGGAGAAGGTATCAGCGTCTTGAACTGATTCTCATAAGGTTGGAAATTGACACCTCCATGCATGTATAATTCGAGATTTGGCCAAACTTCAGAGATATTATTCTTTCCGGTTATTTCCAGAATCCGACGCAACAAGACCAGTGTCCAAGATGGTACGCCTGCCATGTTGGTCACGTCTTCATTTTTCACGCTTTGTGCCATCACTTCGATTTTCTCTTCCCACTTTGCCATCAGAGCAATCTGCCGGTCAGGTATCCGCCGGAATTCTACCCAAAACGGTAGATTGTTGATGATAATTGCAGACAAATCTCCGTAATACGAATCTTTCCTAAGCTCATTTATCTGGCTACTTCCTCCGAGTACAAGCGATTTCCCGCTGTAAACATGGTTTTCCGGATGGTTATTGTTGTACATGGCCAACAAATCCTTTCCACCCTTGTAATGACAATCCTCCAGCGCCTCTCTGCTCACTGGAATAAATTTACTTTTGTCATTGGTCGTC
>JBBSDD010000010.1:0-16566 GCA_038249755.1 Flavobacteriales bacterium
CAGGCCATAAATTCCATAAAGAAAAATGTGGCAAGAAAAATGACAAAATTAATAATGAACATTAAGCTGCCTGCGCGATTTTGATAAAATCCGGGATATCGGATACGTAACGGTATGTAAATTTATTCAAAATCTGGTTCCTGTGAAATATAAATACACCGGGCATTTGAAATGGATCCCCTACAGGTTTCCCCACGAGGTGACCCTTGATAATTCCAGCCACAAGAGCCCGCCACCAATTTGGCACTCCGAATAGTGAGCGGACTGAGGCTTTATTCAGACCAAACCGTTTGTACAAGGTTTGATGAATGTCAGAAATGTGGCTGATACCGCCAAGGTCATATAGCGAAAGAATTTCCTCCGCCACTTCTATAGAAACCATGTGAACAATAACCAGTTTAATATTTCGACCTTCGATCAAATATCTTTTAGCCGCCAGTTCGCTCATGGTTTCCCTGCAAAACGTACATCCAAAATGTCTCAAAAAAACCAGCATGACCTTCTGTCTGCTTGCCAATTCGGCCAAATCCTCTCCTCTGTTTGTTGAAAACTCCATAACTCTCTTCTTACGCCAAAATTATAAACAAGTAATTTTAATGTTTGTTTGTACGGCGATGCGCAAATTAAGATTAATCCATTGGTTCTTCATCTGGCTGGGCGTTATGTTTCTTTTGGTGATTGTGACGCAACCGGACCAAAGACCTAATAAATTGGAAACCGGAGGCTTTGCTGCAACGCAGTCATCCAGAATGTATTTCCAGAATATCCGGGCTTTTTATTATTTGAAATCTGAAGAAGGTGCCGGTAAGTTGGAGGCTTACCGCTTAAAGTCGCTCTTCGAAACGACAGAAGCCCCGGTGATTCCATTTGTAATTTACCAAAACACGCTTTCCAGTGAAGCGTTTATTCGGGTTGATACAGCTTTTGTGGATCCTCGTTATACGAAAATTCAAATCGAAATGGACACCATGCGCATGGTTTTGTCATTTCCAGAGGCCGATCAGGAATCCCAATATGAATTTGGAAAAGTGGTATATAAAGTATTACGAGATGATGGTTCATTATCTTTCCTGAGTGAAGGAGGTGAAGAAATTCCAGTCAGTGGTCAACAAAAAACTCAGATTAAAATGACGCTTACGGATTATTTCCGGCTCCTAGACAAATTATAAGATCCAATCGGGATGTTGAAAAACCGGCTTTGCATAAGGGGTTGTGGAGAGGCCATGTTGCTTGATAGAATCTTTTGACATCAGCCATGGCGTGTGAATTTCGTGAGAGGTGAGCTCAGCTAATTGAGGAATCCAATGTTTTACAAATGCCCCTTCCCGGTCATATTGTCGGGCTTGCCATAAAACGTCAAAATAACGATCGTCGCGGGGATCATTTCCAACGCCAGCGACATAGGCCCAATTGCCCCAATTGCTGGCTACATCGTAATCTATGAGTTGCTGCTCAAAATATGCTGCGCCAAATCTCCAGTCCTGCTTCAGGTCCTTTGCCAGGAAACTGGCTACATTTTGCCGACCCCGATTGCTCATGTAACCCGAGCTGTTGAGTTCCCGCATATTCGCGTCGATAAATGGAATGCCTGTATTTCCGGTACACCACGCATTAAACAACCCATTATCCACCCGAATTTCTGGTTTCTTTTGACGGATGCCACCAACTTGAAATAGTGAAGCGCCATATTTCAATGCCACGAAGTGAAAATAATCGCGCCACATCAATTCGAAGATGAGCCAGTACGTAGAATCGTTTTTACAGATTTCCTTTTCAAATTTTCTCACCTCGAAATAGATTGTGCGCGGAGAAATGCATCCCTGTGCCAGCCACGCTGAAAATTTTGATGAATAATCCCAACCCAACAACTGATTGCGGGTGACCTTGTATTCTGCCAACTTCTTCGAATCAAAAAAATAATGCTGCAATCTTTCGAGCGCAACACTTTCGCCTCCTTGAAGGAAAATACCTTTGGGCTGATCAAATCCATTCCGCTCAATTTTAAGACTTTCCATGGAGGGAAAATTTCCCGTTTCAATTTTTTCCGGTAAGGGTGGCATACAATCAGTCATTTCATATTCCTCACGCACTGAACCGTCTTTTTCGACCATTTTACGGAAAGTGGTAAAAATATCCGGAAGATTGGAAATCTCAAAAGGCAAGTCGTCCAAATGGAAGAGTGTGGAACCCTGGTAAAATTGAAATTCCACTTCCGGGGATAGGGCGTTCACCATATTATCTTCTAATTGTCTTTCATTAGCGCCCGCCTGCCGATGCGCAACAATCGCGGAGACGCCAAATTCCTGAATAAGATCTTTAAATATTGTGAGCGGTAATCCTTTTCTAATCACAAGCCCACTACCGAGCTTTTGCAAATGTTGATGCAAATCCTCCAGGCTCTCTTGTATGAATTCCATTCTTCGTCGGCCCGTTTTGCGAAAGCCAAATGAAGATGAGCCTGTGATGGAATCGTCCAGGCAGTAAACTGGAATCAGGAAATCAAATTCGGCAGCAGCCCGAGTTAGCGCTTCGTTGTCTCTAACGCGGAGATCATTCCGAAACCAAAAAATGGCTGTCCTCATATACGTGCCTTCGCATTTCTGCATCGGTCGCTGCAGTATTTAACCTCATCCCATACCCGCTCCCATTTTTTTCGCCAGGTGAAAGGTCTCTGGCAGGTTTGACATATTTTTTGGGGGAGATTCGATTTTTTTATCATGACCTGATGTGTGCGCTGAGAGAGTCACGTCCAGCCAAAAACAAACAAGCAGACTAATGAGATGTTGAAAAAAAAACTCCCGCTGCACAGATTGCACAGCGGGAGTGGAAAAAAGTACAATCCTTTATTAGCGTGCGATCTGGACTTTTGTGGTAACCTGACTGTCACCTACAGTAATGGTCATCAGATAAAAGCCTGCCGCAACATCAGTGATATTGAAGTATTCGCGGTTCAAACCTACCGAACGATTTCCTAGGTCCAGTCCTTTAACCAGCTGGCCTGTGAGGCTGATCAAATCGACGCTTACACGATTGGACGTGGTAAGATCAAGATCAATGGTAAACTGGTTGTTTGTTGGATTCGGATAAACACCCAAACTGGCAATGGATGCAATATTGTCCACATTGACAATACCCGGAATGAGGACTACATCGATGACATGAACAACACCATTGGACACGACGATGTCTGCTGTAGTAACTGTTGCTACGTTTGAGCTGCCTGAAGTAATTGTTACGGTTGTGCCATCGATTCCCACCAAAAGATTTTCTCCCTGAAGGGACGTTATCGACATTCCATCTGTCAGATCTGTAGACAGTACAAGCCCCAATGCCACGTGATGTGTCAAAACTTGGGTTAAAGCGCCTGTTGGATCAGCAAGCAAACCATCAAGCACGCCCGTTTCGAGGGCATCAAAAGCTGCATCAGTGGGTGCAAATACTGTAAATGGACCTTCCCCGGACAGTGTTCCAACCAAACCTGCGGCAATAAGCGCCGTTTCGAGGGTGTTGTGGACAGCACTATTTACAATTACATCCACGACCGTTGCGGTAGTGGAGCATGTTAAAGATGGAAATCCATTGTTTGTAGACTGATTTGGTGATGCGTCACCGCAAAAACCAGCTTCCTGAATGATTATCAAAAATGTTCCGTTACCCGGTGAAGTCCAGGTGATTTCACATCCTATTGCACTGGCCACCACAGCGCCTGTCACACTGTTCTGAATACTAAGTTCTGCATCCCATGATCCAGCACCAGGACCTTCACAAATAGAAAAAGTGTATTCTGTTCCTGCTACGAAATTTTCTACGATATATGCCTCACTGGCCCAAGCTTGAAATCCAGTTATCGTGTTTACCGGACAAAAGCCTCCGACAGAAACGGGGGCACCACCGAATTCTATATTAAAATCGACATATGGACCAGCATTAAAAATGACACAAGACTGCGGGAGAAGTACAGCGTCAATAATATGAACCACTCCGTTGGATGCCGGAATATCAGCTGTTGTAACCTGGGCATTATTGATGAATACATTGCCTCCCGTGATAGTTACCGTAACCATTTCACCTTGCGCGGTTTGAATCATCTGGCCATTGGAGAGACTGGACGAAAACGCCACACCGTTCACCACGTGATACAAAAGAACATTGGCCAGCTCGCCGTCCGGATTTGCGAGAAGTTCTGCAATAATGCCAGGAGATGCCGCTTCAAGCGCATCAAAAGCCGCATCTGTCGGCGCAAATACAGTCAATGATTCTTCTTCGTCTGCAAGTAAACCATCCAAACCCGCCGCAGCGATAGCGGCCTCAAGCGTCTCGTGAACTTCACTCATCATAATAATCGACCAAAGAGTTTCCAGATCTTCTGGGATAAGAACTCCGTCGATGGAGTGAACAACACCATTTTCACCGTCCAAGTCATTGTCGATGATCATGGCATCGTTGACAAACACATCAGATCCCACGACAGAAAATTCGAGGTCCTGCCCTGTAAGTGAAGTAAAAGTGGCTCCATCCGTCAAGCTAAAACTGAACACCGCAATTCCCAACACATGGTAAGATAGTATGGTGGTTAGTTCACCGCCCGGATCGGCAAGAAGATCATTCAGCACACCGGGAGGAAGTGCATTGAAGGCCGCATCATTGGGTGCAAAAAGTGTAAATTGACCAAAAGGGTCAGATAGGGCTGCGTCGAGCCCGGCTGCAAGCAATGCCGTTTCCAGAATGGTATGATCCGGACTCTGCTCCACGATCTCAAAGACCGTTTGGGCCTGCACGGACATCAAAGATCCGCACATAAATAAACAAGCTAGTAGATTTTTTTTCATGTTAAAGAGTTTAGTGGTTTTGCATAGATTGAGTTACGCGGTAAAGTTGTAAAACTTTTCCAGAAAAACCTTAAAAAAATGATTTACAATTGTCTTTAAAGTTTTGAATCATTGAAATCTAAAGGGCGTTTAAAAAGATAAAATCAGACTAACGATAAGACCTTTCACTCCGGTTACGGCTCTCTTCCGAACCTTTTCCGGTTTAAACCAGCATCCATAAATTTCTGATGATCCAGTAAGCTCAAACGAAAAGAACCGCACATCTCTGCGCGGTTCCTTTCGTTATTTGGTTTCAAAAAATTATCTTATCACTTGTACTTTAGCAGTTCCCTGATTATTACCAACAGTAATATTCATCAGGTACACTCCTTCAGGCAAGTCATTGATATCAATGTATTCGCGGTTTAGGCCGGCAGAACGTGTTCCATAATCAAAGCTTTTAACGCTCTGACCAAGAAGGTTGATCAAATCAATGGTCACATTCTCCGCATTGATCAATTCCAAGTCAACCGTAAATTGATTGTTGGACGGATTTGGATAGATGTTCAAAGCAGAAACACCGGCAATGTCCTGAACACTCACAAGAGCACTTGGGATCAGAACGGCGTCTATCACATGTACCACCCCATTCGTGGCTACGATATTCGCTACTGTAACTGTCGCCACATTTCCAGAACCGGAAGTAATGGTCACTGATCCATCAATGTTAACCACTACGCTCTCTCCCTGTAAAGTAGGGATTGATTGATTATCTGATAAATCAGTAGAGAATGCGAGTCCTGCAACCACATGATGCGTAAGGACTGTCGTCAAATCACCTGTTGGATCGGCAAGCAGAGCGGAAAGTACACCTGCATCCAATGCTGCAAAAGCAGCATCTGTTGGAGCGAACAATGTAAATGGACCTTCACCACTCAGCGTTCCAACCAGACCTGCGGCAATTACTGCCGTTTCAAGCGTATTGTGAATGTCGCTGTTTACTACGATATCCACTACTGTAGATGAACCTGTGCAGGTGATGTACGGAAATCCATTATTGGCAGCTTGGTTTGTTGATTGACCACCGCATAATCCTGCTTCCTGCAAGATAACTAAGTAATTATCGTCAGCAGGGGAAACCCATGTTATAGAATTACCATCTGCAGAGGCTACAATCTCTCCGGTTGTGGCATTTTGAATAACGAATGAAACATCCCAAGCCCCAACTGCACCACCGGACAAACCGAATGTGTATTCTGTGCCTTCAACAAAATTGTTGATAAAGTAGGCCTCACTGGCCCAAGCCTGAAAACCTGTAAGAACATTAAATGGACAAACACCATCTTCAGCAATTGGTGCACCGCCAAAAGCGGTGTTAAAATCGTTGTATGGACCTCCAATAAATACGATACAATTTTCCGGCACCAGCACAGCGTCAATAACATGAACCACCCCGTTTGATGTTGCGATATCTGCCACAGTGACCTGTGCATCGTTGATAAAAACATTGCCGCCAGTGATTGTTACTGTGACTGTATTGCCTTGGGCAGTTATAACTTCCAAGCCATCTGACAGATCGGTAGAGAGTGCTGTGCCACCAACGACATGATAAAGCAAAACATTCGCCAATGCACCATCCGGATCCGCTAACAAACCCGCGATAATACCGGGAGATTCCAACTCTAAAGCGTCAAAGGCAGCGTCCGTTGGAGCAAACAGGGTAAGTTCCAACCCTACATCATTTAAAGCTTCATCAAGATCAGCGGCCAAGAGTGCTACTTCAAGCGTTGTGTGAACGTCGCTATCGCGCACTACAGTCCAATTTGTCACATCTTCAGCAGGGACAAGCACGGCATCAATTACGTGAACAACACCGTTGGAAGCTTCAATATCTGCAACGATTACCTGTGCATCGTTGATGAAAACATTTCCACCCGCGATAGAAACTGTAAGCGTTTGTCCACCTGCTTGAAGTGTGCTAAGAATTTGTCCATCTGATAAGTCCGCCGCCAAAGCAGCACCAGCAACAACATGATAAAGCAGGACGCTGGTCAAAGCTCCAGTTGGGTCAGCGAGCAAGTTGGCAATAATTCCGGGCGATGATGCTTCCAGTGCATCAAAAGCAGCATCAGTTGGTGCAAATAAGGTAAAAGGACCAGCGGTCGAAAGCGTTTGCACCAAACCTGCAGCTGTCACTGCAACTTCCAATGTTTCGTGAATAGCACTTTCAATCACAATTTGCGAAATAGTTTGACCCTCAGAAACTGTAATGGATCCGTCAAAATCGCCGGCTGGCCCCAGCTCGGAATATGTATCTCCGCTCACGAACAGATCAATAACCTGATCGCCGGATACACCGCCAGCCACAGTAACATTTACTGAAAAAACAACCTCAGTATTGGTTGGAATACCACCAAAGTTGTCATTGTCATCTCCCCAGGAAACAACCTGCCCAGTAATACCATTGAAAGAAGCTGTGGGGTTCCCTCCAAATACGTCGTTAGTAAATACGACATTATTGGAAACGCTATTGATGGTAAATCCGGTAGGAAATGTTAATTCCAAAAGATCACCAAATTCGTCATCTGTATTCACCAGATTGATCGAAAAAATAAGATCAGCGGTTTCTCCAGAAGTATAACCCGTAACAGCGTACGATTCAGCATCAACCTGTTTGGAGAGTGAAAAAATACCCTGTTCAGTCTTTTTCTTAACCATCCAGGGCTGGACATACGGTTCCGAAGAAACCGGAGTTTTCGTCTGAACCTCCTGTGCGGATAGACCGCCAAGAAGAAATACAGACATCATAGCGAAAATTGTAAATTTTAATCTCATAAAGCAAATTTTAATTTATTAATAAAGTACAAATCTAACTCCACATCCCTGGTTTTGTTTAATAAGGCTTGCAAAAGATTGAACAAGAAATGGGTTATCGTGGATTTCTAAAACGGTTTGAAATGTCGAATAATTGCGAACCCGTGCAAGGATGTCAACCCAGAGCAGTCTTATAGACCCTTATAGCGCGCGCTCTTGACTCTTTATGATCGACAATTTTTTCGGGATACTTGGAGTCCCGAAATTCCGGAACCCACGTTTTTATGTAATTAAAATCCGGATCGAATTTCTCTGTTTGCAGCGTGGGATTAAAGACCCGAAAATATGGTGCTGCATCGCAACCACTACCTGCAGCCCATTGCCACCCCCCGTTATTTGATGCCAATTCAAAATCGAGTAACTTTTTAGCAAAATAGGCTTCTCCCCATCTCCAGTCAATCAGCAGATGTTTGGTGAGAAAACTCGCCACCACCATGCGCACACGGTTGTGCATAAAACCTGTTTCATTCAACTCCCGCATGCCGGCATCCACGATGGGATATCCTGTGCGACCCCGACACCAGGCCTCAAACTGCTTTTCATTATTGTGCCAGGGAATGCGGTCGTATGCGGGCTTGAAAGCCCTCTTTGCAGATTCGGGAAAATGCCAGATGATCACCTGATAGAAATTTCGCCAGACCAATTCGTTCAGCCAGGATTGACTGTGCTTTTGGGCAATCCGGGTAAGTTCGCGAATGCTGAGCGTACCAAACCGCAAGTGCATGCTGAGGCGACTGGTGCCAGTAATCCCGGGAAAATTCCGTTGATCCGCGTATTTTTTGATTACGGCAAGATCAATGGTCCTATCCGGATAATCAAATTCAAATTTTTCGAAACCCATTTCCGAAAGGGCAGGAATGGCTTTCGCTTTGTACTGATAAAATCTGTCGTAGTATGGTTTGCAGGAAAATGATTTCAGATGATCATCCGTCAATGCAGCCAGCCACTTTTTGCTGAAAGGCGTATAAACGGTATATGGCGAGCCATTATCTTTCACGATTTCATCCCGGTCGAAAATGACGTGGTCTTTAAAATCGCTGAAGGCAATATCATGGTCTTTCAGTAATGCTGAAATTTCTGTATCGCGCTTCCGGGCATAGGGCTCGTAATCCCTGTTGGTGAAAACCTGAGCAACCTTATAATCATTCAGTAATTCTTTCCAAACTTCGGCGGGCACGCCGTATCTGACATCTATATCCGACCCAAATTTCTGTAGTTGATTTTGTAAGGAAACGAGTTCCTGATGGATAAACTGCACCCGGGCATCTTTTTTCTCTTCGAGTTTGTCAAGAATATCCTGATCGAAAATAAATAGCGGAACGACCGGGTGGTCGCCCTTAAGCGCGTGAAAGAGCGCGGCATTGTCTTCCAACCGCAAATCGCGCCGCATCCAGAAAATAGAAATTGGCGTTTTGTCAGTCATCTGACAAAGGTCTTACAGGCTTATCCGGTTTTGCGTAAGCGTATCGCACAGGCTCCGCCACCGCGTGATAACCATCCAAAGACGATATGGCGACGACGCCAGCTTCCACCAAATCGAGATATCCATCTGCCTTTACCAACCCATCATTGATGTGAATATGTTGAATGCGCCCCACGATCATTCTGGTATCATTTGCCGGAATATGAATGTCGTCTTCCAGCGTACAAGCAAGGCGCACGGGGCTTTCCCGCACGAAAGGGGCTGCGAAATCGTTCAAATATTCCTGAGGAATATTGCATGCTTCAAATTCAGAAATTTCCGAATCATACCGGGCTGAAGTCTGATGGGCGCTTTCGCGCAAAGCGGAAGTAATATGGTTTACGGTAAATACACCGGTTTCAATGATGTTTCGATAGGTGTGACGCGCAACTTTTGACGGCCTGGTAATAAATCCGATTAAGGCAGGATCGGATCCCAAATGAATTACGGATGAAAACACAGCGAGATTCTCCACTCCCGCAGCGCTTCTTGTACCGATGAGATTGGCGCTTTTAAAACCCGCCACCGAATTGACCAACGTGATGCGGTGGCGCTTTTCCAGACTGTTTAGCTCCGAAATATTGAAACTTGTCATAAATTTTGAATGGTTGACATGCCTCCATCCACACCGATAACCTGACCGGTAATCCAGGAAGATTCCTCGCCGAGCAAAAAGGCTGCAGCCGATGCTGCATCTGACGGTTTTCCAACGCGTTTGAGCGGATGGCGGGCATTACCGGCTTCAATTTTTGCTTCGGTACCCAGAAGTTTTTCAGCCATAGGCGTATTGGTGAGAGAAATGGCGACGGCATTTACCCTGATCTTGGGAGCAAATTCCGCACTCAGGGCGCGGATGAGACCCTCAATGCCGCCCTTGGCGGCAGATACAGAACTGTGAAAGGTCAATCCCCGTTGCACAGCTACTGTGCTAAACAATACGATCGAACCCTGATCTGCCTTTTTCAAAGCGGGGAGAGCGGCCTGAATGGTATTTACGGCCCCCACCAGATTAACCTTAAAATCTTCCAAAAAATCCGCATTCTTTAATCTGTGGAAAGGTTTGAGGTTGATGCTGCCACCGCAATAGACCACACCGTCCAGTTTTTCCGGAAGGAAAGACCAATCGGCGGATTCGTCCGTGGCATTGACCGTATGAACAGATATGTTATCACCCGACTCCATCCGCGATGCTGCGCTGCGCGAAGCGACAAAAACCTGATGACCCGCCTTCGTGAGTTGTTCTGATAGTGACTTCCCGATGCCCGTACTTCCTCCTACAATCAAATATTGCTTTGCCATCTATTTATCGAGTTTGTCAATTTCATCCAATACAGCTTGTGCTTCGGCTTGCATCTTATCAGATTCAGTCCGGTTGGAATGCGATAATTTGTAAGATTCGTCAAGCAATTTCTTGTACTTTTTCTCCAGTTTCTCTCTGGGGGTTTCTTTTTTAAGTCCAAACATTTTAGTCGATGTATTTGAAAAGTTCCTGACGTGTGGTAACGTCTTTAAATCTGCCATGATAACTGCTGGTAACCGTGGAGCTGCTCTGGTCTTCCACACCGCGCAGCGAAACGCACATGTGTTTTGCATCGATGACCACAGCAACGTCTTCGGTGTGCAAGGCTTTTTTGAGTTCGTTGGCTATTTGCAATGTGAGGCGCTCCTGCACTTGAGGTCTTTTGGCAAAATACCGAACCAGGCGATTGATCTTCGATAGACCTATTACCTTTCCATTTGAAATGTATGAGACATGGGCCACACCGATGATGGGCACAAAATGGTGCTCACAAAAAGATTGCAAAGTGATGTTCTTTTCTACGAGCATTTCACCGTATTTGTACTTATTGTCGAAAAGCGCCATACGGGGCTTGTTTTCAGGGTTTAATCCCTGAAATATTTCTTCGACATACATTTTGGCTACCCTGCGGGGAGTCCCGCTCAGGCTATCGTCGGTAAGATCGAGCCCCATGGTTTCCATAATCTGCGTGAAATGATGGGTGATTTTTATAATTTTCTCCTCATCGCTCAGGTCAAAAGCATCAGCGCGCATTGGCGTTTCGAGTGATGTGGAAATATGATCTTCTCCTATCAGGTCAACGAAATCCAAACCATCTCTATCCAACTTCAACAAAGTTCCGTTCTGTTTCATATAAAGTGATTTTTAAATCATATTTTTCTTCGATCTCTGGCCTGAGCAGCTCCCAGATGACCATGGCTATATTCTCCGCTGTCGGATTTAAATTTTTGAACTCTTCGGTATCAAGGTTTAAATTTTTGTGGTCAAACCTGTTTTCTATTTTCTCTTTTATCAAGTCCTTCAACACTTTCACGTCCATCACATAGCCCGTTTCCGGGTCGATCTCGCCTCGGACGCTTACCGTAAGGTGATAATTGTGTCCGTGGTAATTGGGCAGGTTGCATTTACCAAAAATGGCATCATTTTTTTCATCTGACCAATGCGGATTGTGCAACCGGTGTGCGGCGTTGAAGTGTGCTTTTCGCGATACTGTGATTTTCAATGTTCGGGTGTTAGAAACGGATCAAATAACACTTCCTACCCACGATTGTTGTCAGACTCTGATATAATCGCTGTAATAGCGAGAGATCGGTTTCAAGAGGAGTTTAAACCAAGGTGTGAACGCATTTGGATGCTGCTCCATCTCCCTTTTCAAATCTTGCAGGGCGATGTACTTCCAGTCACAAACCTCTTCGTGATTGGGTTGGGGATCTCCATTGAAAGACCCGATATAAACATGATCAAGTTCATTTTCGACCAATCCATTTCCCAATTCCGCCCTGTAAGTAATAGAAAAAGCCCTTTCGAGTTCGCATTGAAAACCCATTTCCTGATGAAGTTTATACTGAAGCGTCTCTTCAACTGACTCGTAGGGTTTGGGATGCGAACAACACGTATTGCTCCAAAGCGAGCCTGTATGGTATTTTATTGGAGCGCGTTTCTGAATGAGTAACTCTCCTTGCGAATTGAAAACAAATATGCTGAAAGCCCGATGCAAAAGGCCTTCCTGATGGGCCCGCATTTTTTCCATGGTGCCAACCATTTGATCATTCTGATCCACCAGTATGACATGATCGCCAACCATTACAACATATTGAAACTGTGACGTACATAGCTGCTGAAAAAGAGCGCATATTTGCGGTTATTGCTCAGACGCACCCGTCGACTCAAGATTTCCCGGGTCGGTATGTTTTTGATTTTCCGGAAAAGCTTGTAGTAATAAACGTAAGCTACAAAAACTCCTAGCCGCGCATTTTTCGGTAGAAGTTTAATTCCTTCGTATCCCGCAGCAAAGTCTTTTTCGATATCCGACTCTATTTCGTGGCGCGTGGTGTCATTAAAATCAGAGAGGTTTACCCCCGGGAAATAGGTGCGACCCAATCCGGTATAATCAGCATGCAGGTCGCGCAGGAAATTGATTTTCTGAAAAGCAGAGCCCAACTTCATCGCCATCGGCTTCAAATGGTTGTATCTGTCCGCATCACCCCTTACAAATACACTGAGACACATCAGGCCAACTACTTCAGCAGAGCCGAGAATGTATTTCTCGTATTCTTCCTGAGAATAAGCCGATTGCTCCAGATCCATCTTCATGCTTTTGATAAATGTGCGGATGCAATCCTGATCTATGGAATAATCCCGCACGGCATGTTGAAAGCTGTTTAATATTGGATTGAGACTAATGCCCTGCTCAATGGCTTTAAATGTTTCGGTTTCAAAATCGTTCAACAAGGTGGCCTTATCAAAACCGTGAAATGAATCTACAATCTCATCAGCAAAACGGACGAAACCATAAATGGAATAAATGGGATCTCTCATGTCAGGTGCTAGAAATCGGATGCCCAACGAAAAAGATGTGCTGTATGACTTGGTGGTCATCCGGCTGCAACGTATGGATACATCATCGAAATAGCGCTTCATTTCCTTTTAAATTATTGAAATTTTTTGCAGATTTCATCTGCCACCAGCCTGCCGGAAATAAGCGATGGCGGTACCCCTGGACCTGGGACGGTAAGTTGACCAGTGTAATAGAGGTTATCGATTCGTTTATTCTTTATAGATGGTTTCAGAATAGCAGTTTGCATAAGTGTGTTGGCCAGTCCGTAGGCATTTCCCTTAAAAGAATTATACGTTGACATAAAGTCCGTACAGGCAAAATCACGCCTGAAAGTAACATTCTTTCTGATACTTTGTTCCAATATCCCTTCCAACCGATCCATAACCAATTGGAAATAATGCTCTTTAATTTCAGGGGTATCCAGCAAGCCCGGCGCAGTTGGTATCAATATGAAGAGATTCTCGCAACCTTCCGGAGCCGATGATAAATCAGTTTTGGAGGTTACCGATACATAGAAAAGTGGATTTGCCGGCCAGGCTGGCTTCTCATAAATCTCCTCCGCATGTTTCAGAAAGTCCTGATCGAAAAAAAGATTGTGGTGCTCAAGGCCATCCAACTTTCTATTGAGTCCGACATAATACAGCAGACTTGAAGGCGCCATTGTTCTGGTCTCCCAGTATTTTTCGCTGTAATTCCGATACGAAGGCGGAAGCAGTTTCTGTTCCGTGTGATGATAATCTGCGGCTGAAACCACCACATCTGCACCGTGAAAATTACCATTCACCCGAACTCCTGTTGCATGACCTCTATCAAGAACGATTTCTTCCACGGCTGCGCCGCAATTGATTCGCACACCGATTTCCCCAGCCAGTCTGGCCATTCCCTCCACAATCTTGTACATACCACCCCGTGGATACCAGGTGCCCAGTTTGATGTCTGCATAGTTCATCAAACTGTAAAGCGCAGGGGTTTTAGACGGCATGGCGCCAAGAAATAAAACAGGAAATTCAAGCAATTGAAGAAGGTAGGGATTGGAGATATACTTCCTGACATGACTGGCCAGAGAACTGAAGAGTTGAAGTCGAAATGCCCCGGATATCACACGCCAATCGGCAAATTCACTCAGTTTTAACCCAGGCTTGTACACCAGGTCGTTCATTCCGACCTCGTATTTGTACTGTGCTTCCGCTAAAAAACGCTTCAGTCCCTCACTGCTGCCCTTTTCGTACGATTCAAACATTTGGCAGAAAGCATCAAAGTCAGCCGGAACATCCATTCTCTTACCACCATCGAAAAAAACTGAATACGAAGGATCCAGCCGATCAAGTTCATAGTAGTCAGAAACCTTTTTACCGAAATGGGCAAAATATGCATCGAAAACATCGGGCATCCAATACCAGCTCGGACCCATGTCAAAAGTAAAACCTTCAGCTTGGAATTGTTGGGCACGTCCCCCGGGCATTGAATTCTTTTCAAATATTTCTACCTGAAATCCTTCTTTAGCCAAATTCGTAGCAACAGAAAGTCCGGCAAAGCCGGACCCTATCACTACTGCAACCTTTTTGTTCATGCAATCTATTTGTAATCACTCAAAGTCACCATGAGCCTTTTTCGTGCCAGAAATATACGGCTTTTAATGGTTCCGATTGGTAAATCCAACTTGTCGGCGATTTCTTTGTATTTAAAACCCCGGTTGTACATCTGGAATGGTACCCTGTATTCATCCTCGAGTTTGTCTACAATTTTTATGATCTGCTTGTGTGAGAATGTGCTGTCGGGATCGGCAAAGCCTGTTCCGGTGGTAGCCGTATTGATAAAATACTGCTCATCGGTTTTGTCAAGAATCGTGTTGGCGCGCACCGCCTTACGATAGTTGTTGATAAAAGTGTTGCGCATGATGGTGTACAACCATGCTTTCAAATTGGTTTGTTCCTGAAATTTGTCGCGATAAGTTAGCGCTTTCAGAAATGTTTCCTGAAGGAGATCATTGGCGTCTTCTTCATTGTTGGTGAAGCCATAAGCAAAAGATTTCAATGGCCTCTGAAATTCTATTAACTGCTGATCGAAGTTGAATGTACTCATGGCGATGTATTGTTGTTTGTTTAACAAATGTAGCGAATAGTTAAACAACATCGCAAATGAAGTTTTGTTAAATACTCCCAAGATATGACAAACAAGCAATCACAAATGACTTTATGATTTGAAAATCAGCAAGTAAAATAATTAAATGTGCGTTTGGGATTAACAGATTCGATTTAATCCTTATTGCCTGTGATGTCAGACAATAGTTTTTTGAATTCCTCAGGAGATTGATTAATCAACAACCGCGGAGATTGAACCAAACCTTTTGTAAATCCTACAAAACTTGCCAGAATAATGATTTTGTCGGGGAATGCGCTCAGCATGTCATTCAGAAATTTGTTGAGCTCATCCAAAGAAATAACGGACAATGCCGAAGTCACAATATATTGTGCCGGAGCGTACTGATCCACATGAAGAACTTCTTCAATAGGAATACTTTGTCCCAAATAGATAACCTTCAACCCTGCCTTCTGAATAAGATAATTGTGAAAAAGTAATCCCAATTCGTGCATTTCCCCAGGAGGTAAAAAAAGTAAAAACTGAACGCCATGCGTGCGCTTCACAATTCCCTGCCCATCAATTGCCACCACCAATTTTTGTCGCACCAAATTTGAAATGAAATGCTCCTGCGCCGGATTGATAGCTCCAGCCAGCCACAGAATACCCACCTTTTTGAAAAAAGGATAAACCACATTTAGGAAAGTCCTTTCAAAACCTAATCGAATGGTGCAATTGGTGAGTACTTTTTCAAAACGATCCTCATCAAACTCCACCATGGAGACCACGAGGCTGTCGATCTGAACACCTTCCTCCACCTGTTCGTTTCCTACTTCGATGACTTTTTGGTGAAGTTCGTCAGCCGACATACCGACGATTCTGGAAATTTTTACACCGACATTGTTCAGCACAGCAATATTAAGAACCTTTCGAAGTTCCTCATTATTGTAATAGCGGATATTCGTGTCTGTTCGGGAAGGCGTAATTATTTTATAGCGTTTTTCCCATATACGCAAGGTATGCGCCTTGATACCCGAGAGCCGCTCCAAATCTTTGATAGAATATTGCCCCTTCATGTTCTCCTTCAGTCTAACAAAACGATAAAAAGCATAAACTTGTTCAAATGGAGGGCTGCTATAGTTCAACAAACATATGGAATATTTCCATCCACACGTATTCAATCCGATCCATTAGAAGAAGTCCGTTTTATACCTTTGTATATGGATTTGCCTGAAAAAATCAAATTGCTACCTACACAACCGGGAGTCTATCAATTTAAGGATGCGCTGGGAGAAATTATATATGTAGGGAAAGCTAAAAGTCTCAAGAATCGGGTACAATCCTACTTTCTGAAAAATACCGGACACACCGGGCGAACGCGTGTCATGGTGCGGAGAATTACAGATCTGTCATTCATCGTCGTAGAAACCGAGCTGGATGCGCTCCTTCTTGAGAACAATCTGATCAAACAGTATCAACCACGCTA
>JBBSDD010000011.1:0-16116 GCA_038249755.1 Flavobacteriales bacterium
ATTCTAAAATCGAAAGAAAGTGAATTGCCCGGCGGTGTTCGCCTGCTTTTCCAGCCGGCTGAGGAACGTATTCCGGGAGGTGCTTCACTGATGATCGCGGATGGGGCATTAAAAAACCCGGACGTGCAGCTCATTTTTGGCCAGCATGTCTATCCCGAAATGGAAAAAGGCCATGTGGGTTTTCGACCGGGAATTTATATGGCATCAGCAGACGAACTCTATATTTCCATCAATGGGAAAGGCGGCCACGCGGCACTACCCCACCGGTTGATTGATCCAATTCTGGTTGCTGCGCATGTGATCACCGCGCTTCAGCAAATCGTGAGCAGGCGATCAAATGCGGCAACACCCACTGTTCTCTCCATCGGAAAAATAACAGGGATGGGTGCGACGAATATTATTCCGGACAAAGTCATGCTCGAAGGGACGCTGAGAACCATAGACGAAAACTGGCGCGCTGAAGCCCACGGTTTAATACATCAATTAATCAGCGGAATTTGTGAATCGATGGGTGCTACAGCTGACATTGAAATCAGAAAAGGCTACCCCTGTCTTGTAAACAATCCGGAACTCACCGCGTGGGCCAAATCAAAAGCAGAGGAGCTCCTCGGCGAAACTTTTGTCCATGATCTTCCCCTGCGCATGACGGCTGAAGACTTTGCCTATTACGGGCAGGAAATTCCGGCGTGTTTCTACAGGCTGGGCATCTCTAATAAGGACAAAGGTCTGGGTGCACCATTGCATACCAGCCGATTTGACATCGACGAAGATGCGCTGATTACCGGCAGTGCCTTGATGGCCTGGCTGGCAATTGGGGCATTGCAGCTTTAAGAAGTTTTAATTAGTGTCTGGCTATAAAGTCCAATATCATGCCTTCGGCTTGATCTTAGATCGGCGTTGCACTTCTTTTGTAAACAGTCATCCCGCTGCAGCGGGACTCCTTGGTTTCCAAAAGTGCGTGCGCCCATACCTTAGGCTTGATCTTGGGACTTGATATTGAACTTTCTGGCTCAGCCACTTGAGTGTATTGACAGACTCTAATTAGCGACCTCGCTCATGAATTTAATGCGCATCAGGCGCAATTGTTCTTCGGTAAAATCTCCTTCAAATTCTTCGTACGCCTCCGCAATGTCGTCCGATACAGCTTCCATGAAGTAATCGTAAATATCGCTTTGTTCGTCTTCATCAAGAATATCATTGATGTAATAAGCGATGCTCACGCGCGTACCCGAACCAACGATGGCCTCAATTTCGGAGATAACATCCTCGAGATCTTTGCCCTTGGCTTTGGCGATGTCATCAAGTGGAACCTTTCTATCGATATTCTGAATAATATGGACTTTCAGCCCTGACTTATTGACCACCGATTTGACTACAAAGTCCTGGGGTCTTTCAATTTCATTGTCATCCACATATTGCTTGATCAGCGTGAGAAACGGGTCCCCGAATTTTTTCGCTTTTCCCGTGCCCACACCCACGATGTGGGTGAGTTCTTCCTGCGTGATCGGATATTGTATGGCCATTTCCTGCAGGGAAGGATCCTGAAAAATAACATATCCGGGAAGCCCTTCCTTGTCACTGATTTTTTTGCGCAAGCTCTCGAGCATGCGGTAGAGATTTTCATCAGATGCGCCTTTGCCCATATCGCGCGATGACATATCATTTACATCATCCACATCGCTGTAGTCATGTTCTTTGACCAGTTTGACGCTCCATGGTTTTTTAAGAAATTTCTTGCCTTCGGCTGTTATTTTAAGCGTTCCGTAAGTTTCTATCTCTTTTTGAACCAATGCCAAAAGGGTGGCCTGACGGATAACTCCGTTCCAAAACTTCTCCTCAAATTCCCGTCCCGCACCAAAGACTTCGAGTGTTTCATCTTTGTAAGTTTTTACCTCTGTGCTCTCGGTTCCCGTGAGAATTTGCAGAATATATTTGGCTTTATGCCGCTCCTTGGTGGCTTTGATGGTTTCCAGCAGGGTGGTCATTTGCTCTTTTCCTTCAATCTGTTCTTTGGGAAATTTGCAATTATCGCACATTTCCTGGCAATTGTCACTGTCGAAAGTTTCGCCGAAATAATGGAGGATGAATTTTCTTCGGCAAACACTTGTTTCGGCGTAAGAAACAATTTCCTGTAGCAACTGACGTCCAATTTCCATTTCTGAGACGTGCTTGCCCTGAAGAAATTTTTCGAGTTTTTCAATGTCTTTATAGCTGTAGAAAGCAAGGCAGAAACCTTCGCCCCCATCGCGACCTGCGCGACCCGTTTCCTGATAATAGCTTTCGATACTTTTTGGAATATCGTGGTGAATGACGAAACGCACATCCGGTTTGTCAATACCCATTCCGAAAGCGATGGTGGCCACGATCACATCCACATCTTCGTTCAGGAAAGCATCCTGATTACCCGCCCGCATACCTGCATCCATTCCTGCGTGATAGGCCAATGCGCGAATTCCATTCACACGTAGTGCCTCGGCTACTTCTTCGACTTTTTTTCTGCTCAGGCAGTAAACGATCCCCGATTTTCCAGGTTTTGATTTTACAAATTTGATGATTTCGCGGATCACATCTTTCTTTGGTCTCATCTCATAATAGAGATTTGGCCTGTTGAAAGATGCCTTAAACACATTTGCATCGAGCATTTGCAGGTTTTTTTGAATGTCCTGCTGCACCTTGTCGGTGGCTGTTGCGGTAAGAGCAATGACCGGGGCATCGGCAATTTCTTCTATGATCGTGCGCAATCGCCTGTATTCTGGTCGGAAATCATGACCCCATTCAGAAATACAATGGGCTTCATCGATAGCAAAAAACGAGATATCAGAATCGCGCAGGAAATCGACATATTCCTGTTTGGTAAGGCTTTCGGGAGCCATGTAAAGAAGTTTGGTAACTCCGGAGGTAATATCCTCCTTTACCCTGGCAATATCAGCCTTATTCAGTGAAGAATTTAAAAAGTGTGCCACGCCTTCCTGTTCACTCACTGCGCGAATGGCATCTACCTGATTCTTCATCAATGCGATGAGCGGCGACACTACGATTGCTGTACCGCTCTTCATCAGAGCAGGCAATTGATAACAGAGGGATTTACCCCCTCCGGTTGGCATAATCACAAAAGTGTGATGGCCATTTAAAATGCTTTCGATTACCAATTCCTGTTCTCCTTTGAACCGGGAGAATCCGAAAAACTTTGAGAGCGCCTCTTTTGGCGAGATTGTATCGGTGATCATATTTTCATCAAATCTTGTTATTCTTTATTTTTTAACGCGCTAACGATCAAGGACGGGGTCAACTTGAATTTCACAGGATTAAGATAATACTTTAAGTTTTACCTGCAACATTTATCACGGCGATTTTATAAGAATATGTTGTCTGGGTTGTAAAGTACGAAAGGTACAGAAAAATGCTTTGTGATGAAACGAATTCCCACCCTGTGAATTGTATTAGTTTTGCACTCTTTATCACTGAAGTCACTTTTTAATGGAAGGTTCTGAGCAAATGTCTTTTCTGGAACACCTCGAGGAATTGAGGTGGAAGATCATCAAAGCCGTCATCGCAATTTTGGTCTGTGCCATTGTGGCGTTCATATTCAAAGGTTTTGTTTTTGACGAAATTATCCTCGCTCCCAAGGACGCCTCATTTATTACTTATCGGCTTTTCTGTGCTTTTTCTCAATTTGCCGGTATGGGTGATGGACTCTGCCTTACTTCATCTTTTGAGTTACAAAACATCTCGATGAGCGGACAGTTTTCCAGCCACCTGGTCGTTTCAATTATCGCAGGTCTCGTCGTATCATTTCCTTATGTGTTCTATCAAATCTGGTCCTTTGTTCAGCCCGGTTTGCACGAAAAAGAGCGCAATACTGCCCGTGGTGTTGTATTCTTTACTTCCATACTGTTTTTACTCGGTGTAGGTTTCGGTTATTTTGTGATCGCTCCGCTTTCAATTCAATTTCTGGGTGGATATACCGTGAGCGATGAGGTTGACAATATCATAACACTTGATTCCTTCATTTCTACTATTACGACGACAACGCTTGCCAGTGGCATTGTGTTTCAATTGCCCATTGTCGTTTATTTCCTTGCCAAAATAGGAGTAGTCACCCCGGCTATTCTCCGGCAATATCGCAAGCACGCCATCGTCGGAGTTTTAATTGTATCTGCCATTATAACGCCCCCCGATATCACAAGTCAGATATTGGTGACGATTCCTCTGGTAATCTTGTACGAAATCAGTATTTACATTGCCCGCGTGGTGGTCAGAAATGCCAAAAAAGCTTAACAAAACTCTCTCCCTTTTATCTCAAAATTATCCGACCTTTGACCCGCTAAAGAAGGCTTTGAATATTTTATTTTATGGGCTCATGCTCAATCAAATACGTCAGATTCTCACTGATTTTTGTCGCTTCTTTCTTGTCGTTTCTGTCCTTTTCTGACGCGAAGGGGCAAAAGACCATCATTTACGGTGGGGTATACGACGCGGTGAGCAAAGAACCCCACCCATTCGTTAATCTGGCATTTACTGGAAGCAAAGTCGGCACCACTACGGATATCAACGGGCTTTATAGCCTTGAAACTTACTTGGCTTCCGATTCGCTGAAAGCTTCCTCGGTTGGATATAAGCCTTTGGCAAAAAAAGTAAAGAAAGATGTTACTCAGGTGATCGATTTCTTTTTGGAAGAAGGTTCTGTCAGCCTTGGAGAGGTAGTGATCAATGCAAAAGATTTTGAAAATCCGGCCCACGTCATTTTGCGAAACATCATAGCCAATAAACCTGTGAACAACCGGGAAAAACTCGATGCTTATCAATACGAAACGTACAGTAAGGTTCAGTTTGACCTGAACAACCTGAGCGAGAAATTTACACAGCGAAAACTTTTCAAACAGTTTGATTTCATTTTCGACAACCTGGATTCAACCAATAAAAAAGTTTCACTGCCATTTTTTATGACCGAAAACTTCTCCGATTTCTATTATCAACGCAATCCCAGGGGCCGGAAAGAATTCATTCATGCCACAAGAATTTCTGGTATCAATAACGAAAGTGTATCTCAATTTCTGGGTCAGATGTATCAGGACTTCAATATCTATGAAAATTCCATTGGCATTTTCGGTAAAAACTTCATCAGCCCGATCTCCGGTTATGGATTGGTTTTCTACAAGTATTTCCTTGTAGACAGCGCATATATAGACAGCAAGTGGTGTTACAAACTGGATTTCATTCCAAAAAATGAAAATGAACTTGTGTTTCAGGGTCACTTCTGGGTTAATGATACGACCTACGCCATCAAGGAGATTTCAGCCGAAATACTGAAAAGCGCAAACATCAACTTCATATCGGAACTCAAAGTGTACCACGAATACGAAGAAGTTGAACGCGAGGTATGGATGCTTGTGAGGGAAGAGCTTCTCGCCGATTTTACCTTATTCGAAAAAGAAACGGGATTTTACGGAAAAAAGACTACGACCTACGATAACTTCGTAATAAACCAACCGAAAGAACCGGAATTTTATGCCGGGCCTGAGCAGGTGGTCGTCGAAACGCAGGTAAACGAAAAAGATGATCAATACTGGAATGAAGTACGACATGAAACCCTGACTGAAAAGCAGCAGGCAGTATATAATATGGTCGATAGCCTGAAAAACAATAAGATGTTCATGACCTATGTGGACATCATAAATTTCCTTGTGCAGGGATATGTTATTCAGGGTCCTGTGGAAATCGGCCCTGTATTTACCTTTTTAAGCTTCAATTCCGTGGAAGGGGTGCGCCCAAAATTTGGCTTGCGCACAAGCAATGATTTCAGTACCAATTTCATGTTGGAGGGTTATGCGGCATATGGGCTGAGAGATAAGGAATTCAAATATAGCCTCGGTGGCTCATATTTTCTCAGCAAAAAAAAATGGCATACCATCGGAGCTTACTATACGAAGGATATGGAAATGATCGGTCAGGTTCCTAACTTCTTCCCCCGCGACCACTTCATCCAGTTTTTAACGGTCAGAAATCCACAAGATCGTTTGATTTTCAATGAAAGTGTCCGGTTTTTTACAGAAAGGGAATGGTTTACTGGTTTTTCTACCCGGTTGGAATTTTCAAGACAAGACCTGTTTGCCCGCGGAGACTGGCAATTTGCGCGCGTAACACAGGACAACCCGCTGGATATTCCCTTCATCATTGAAGACATTGTTACTTCTGAATTATCCATTGGAACCCGTTTTGCTTTTCGCGAAACATTCGTGAGCGGAGAATTCGAACGCATAAGCCTGGGAAGCAAATATCCCATTATCCGGGCGCGAGCAACACTGGGAATGAAAGGAGTTTTTGATAGTCAATTTCAGTATCAAAAGCTGACGCTCAACATTTCTGACCGCATCCCCCTGGGTCCTTTCGGGAATTTATACTATGTTTTCGAAGGCGGAAACACATGGGAGAGAGCCCCCTATCCATTGTTGTTTGTTCACTCTGGCAATGAGAGCATATTTAACAACAGTGCCGCTTTTAATACGATGAACTTTTTTGAATTTGTCAGTGATCGTTACGCATCCGCCCGTTTTGAATACCACCTCGAAGGATTTTTCCTGAATAAAATTCCCCTTTTAAAGAAGTTGAAATGGCGGGAATTGGTGGGCTTAAATGGTATTTATGGGGGGTTTGACCAAAAACATCTCGAATTAATGATATTGCCGGATCGCACGTTTACTTTCGACAACAAGCCATATGCTGAAGCCTACATCGGAGTTGAAAATATTTTTCGGTTTTTTAGGGTGGATGCCATCTGGCGACTGACGTACCTCGACAATCCGAATGTAAAACAACTTGGCATACTCATTGGATTTGATATTCAGTTCTAACTTTGCTGCATGATACTACGCGCGGAAAATCTTTTTAAAAAGTACAAGAGCCGCACTGTGGTAAACGGTGTTTCAGTTGAAGTGGCACAAGGAGAAATCGTTGGCCTTCTCGGCCCCAATGGCGCAGGAAAAACGACCACTTTTTATATGATCGTTGGCTTGGTGATCCCAAATTCCGGAAAAATATTCCTGAACGAAAAAGAAATCACCTCAGATGCGATGTACGAAAGGGCGCAAAAAGGTGTGGGATATCTTCCGCAGGAAGCGAGTGTGTTTCGAAAACTCAGCGTGGAAGACAATCTATTGGCAGTGCTGCAAATGACCAAACTGACTAAAAAAGAACAAGCCCATAAAGTGGAAGAATTGCTGGATGAATTCGGACTCGGGCACGTCCGCAAAAACCGGGGAGACTTTCTCAGCGGAGGAGAACGCCGCCGCACGGAAATAGCACGCTCCCTGGCAGTCAATCCCAATTTCATCCTGCTGGACGAACCATTTGCAGGGGTAGATCCAATCGCTGTGGAAGACATTCAATCCATCGTAGCCCAGCTCAAAACCAAAAACATCGGTATCCTCATCACAGACCACAACGTCCAGGAAACCTTGTCAATAACCGACCGGGCCTACCTGCTTTTCGAAGGAAAAATACTCAAATCGGGCACTGCAGAAGAGCTTGCAGCCGACGAAACCGTGCGCAGGGTGTATCTGGGTAAAAACTTCGAACTGCGCCGAAAAGTGCATTAAGCCGTTTTTAATTCTTTTAAAGAAAAGTGGTACTTTTCCATAATCTGATTGACCAGAAGTCGTTTGCAAGCCTCATCGATTTTGGCTTCGGCCTTTTCACTGTTGGGCGCTTCCACGATCAGCGTGATATGTTTTCCAATGCGCACATTGGTAATTTCTGACAGACCGAGATTTTTCATGCTCGAAGTCACCGCTTTCCCTTGCGGATCGAGCAAGGCATCAAGCGGCATAATGTCTATCTCTGCTTTATATTCCATGTTTTTTATGTGTAAGCGTTTGGATGATCGAAAGAATGATGTACAAAATTAATATTATCGGAACAGCCTTTACCCAAAAAATCAAAAGCAAAATCAACCCGGAGCCCAATAAAATAAAACGGTACTTGTTTTCCCGAAACTTTAAGTTTTTAAACTTCAGTGAAATGAGCGGCAATTCCGAAACAAGCAAAAATGAAAGGACAACCGATGCGATGATCACTGCCCAAAAAGAATTTAGAAAAGCCAGGTATATATCATCCAAAAAATGACCGGGGGCAAGATTCATTGCAATGAGCGGCATACTCAACCAAAACAAAGCATTGGCCGGAGTGGGCAATCCGATAAATTGATCCTGCTGTCGAATATCAATATTAAATTTCGCCAGGCGGTAAGCCGAAAACACCCCCATGATGAGCGGCGAAAATGCCAATAAAAATGCCATTGTAAAAGACATCTCCATCTTTAAACTTCCAATAATCGAGAGTGCAATGAAGGCAGGTGCAACACCAAAACTCACCAGATCGGCAAGCGAGTCGAGTTGTTTGCCAAGTTCCCCTGCGACGTTTAAGGCCCTGGCAACCAAACCATCCACAAAATCAAACAATGCAGCCACCAAAATTAAATTCGCCGCAACAGGAACCGAATCGACAGTTGTGGCGTATATAGCAAGCATTCCACAAATTAAATTACTAAGCGTGAAAAGATTAGGAATCTGAGATTTCAATTTCATTGCCGACGAAATTAACGATTACCCGTGCAATTTTTTCTACATTTCATTGTTTTAAACCAGAATCGATGGTTAATTTCGTCCTATGCTGAATTCCACCTGCCGCACTCCCCGCGGTATCGCTTTCCTGGTCATAATGCTTTCTGCGCTTATGGCTCAGGGCCAAACACGCAAATACAGCAATGAATTTCTCAACATAGGCGTTGGTGCTCGGGCACTTGGTATGTCGGGCGCTAACGTGGCCAGTGTGCAGGATGCCACCGCCGGTTATTGGAATCCGGCTGGTCTCACCGACATGAAATCCGATCTTGAAATAGCCGCCATGCACGCCGAGTATTTTGCCGGAATTGCGCAATACGATTATGCTGCCATTGCCAAACCCATTGATTCCACCTCCACAATTGCTATTTCTGTTATTCGCTTTGGCGTAGACGACATTCCAAATACCACCCAACTTATCGATGCCGATGGGCAATTGAATTACGACAGAATTACCCGCTTCTCTGCGGTGGATTATGCTTTTATGGTATCATACGCCAAGCGGCTCAAAGTACCCGGGCTGTCGGTGGGCGGTAACGCCAAGGTGGTGCACCGCATCATCGGCGATTTTGCGACAAGCTGGGGTTTTGGAATCGATCTGGCGGCGATTCAACAGGTGAAAAACTGGCGGTTTGCCCTCATGGCCCGCGACATCACCACCACATACAATGCCTGGAACTACACACTCGATGAAGAAACCCAACAGGTATTTCTCGCCACAGGCAACGAGCTTCCGCAAAATGGACTGGAAATTACATTGCCGCGTTTTATACTAGGAGCAGCTTATAAAAGAGACTTTAACCGGCTGTCTGTACTTGGAGAAGTAAATGCTGTAATGTCCACTGATGGCCGCCGCAACACCCTTGTCAGCGGGGACCCCATCAGTCTGGATCCATTGCTGGGTGTGGAAATTGGCTATATCAATATGATCTTCCTGCGCGCCGGAATTGGAAATATTCAAAAAATTAAAACTTTTCGAAACACAGAAGAATACACCATCCAACCAAATTTGGGAATCGGATTGCGCCTTGGGAATTTTCATCTCGACTACGCCCTGACAGATATTGGCGATCAATCAGATGCATTGTATTCCAATGTGTTCTCTCTGCGGTTTCAGATATTCAAGCGGGATAGCCAGTGAGAAAAATTTTACCTGCCCTTGTTTGTTACTTTTTGGGTACCGCAGCCTTTGGTCAGCCTTTCGGCAATGAATGGATCAACTACAGCCAGCGTTACTACAAAATTCCCGTGGCCGAAGATGGCGTTTACCGCATCACCTTCAACGATCTCGCCAACGCAGGTATACCAATCTCAGGGATCAATCCCACCTACATTCAAATGTATGCCGCAGCGGAAGAAATTCCGATTTACATTGCCGGCGAATCAGACGGGATTTTTAACGTGGGTGATTTTATCGAATTTGTCGGTCGCCGCAATACGGCTGCCAAAGAAGCATCTCTTTACCCCAGCGCAAATGCCCAGGTCAATGACCTGTATAGTCTGTACAACGACACGCTAAACTATTATCTCACATGGGGCACCCAGGGCGGAAATGCACGGATTTCAACAGAAACGGATCAAAATTTCGGAGCATATGCGCCAGCCACTTTTGTCTGGAAAACTTCCCAAATAATTTACAGCAACAATTATTACGAAGGCAATATCGACATTTATGGCGTTTCCTCTCCGCGCTACAGTGAAGGAGAAGGCTGGATGAGTCCCAGGTTTGGCATTCCACAGGGTGCTGCATTTTTTCAGTCGCTGATACCGACCACCGGTATTTTTCGCGGAAGCGGGGCCCCGGCAGCACAGGGCTTCAGTGTATCTGCCGGCACATCCAATGCCGCTTCGGGAGGAGGAAACAACCACCACCTGCAGATCAAATACGGAACTGGAAGTACCCTCGCGATCAACCATCTCTTTTTGGGATACAAGGTCAACCGATTCACTTTCAATATTTCAAACGCATCGGTAGGTGATGAAACCACCGCCATTCGCCATGAAGTAAACAACAGTTTGGAAATGCCAAGCGATTATCAGGCTGTCGCCAAAGTGGGTATTCGATATCCGCATGTGCTTGATATGGCAGGAGCCAGTGCGTTTCACTTCGATTACCGATTGAATGTATCGAATAGTAAAACGCTCTTTGGATTTGAAAATCTCACTGGAGAAAATCCCGTGATCTTTACCAGAAGCAATCCAGCGCAACGCATACCCCTCACTTTGGTGGATGGAAAATGGACAGGGTTGGTCCCCAATAGTTTCAACGATCCTGATTTCGAGTGTTTTCTGGCAACCAGCGCATCTATAAAATCCATATCCGGACTGAAAGTAGTGGCCAACAATGGATTTTTTACCAATTTCGGGCAAACCCAAATTCAAAACGCTTTTGTCATTATCTCTCACCAATCACTTTTGGCTGCGGCCCAGTCCTATGCCTCTTATCGTCAGCAAAAATTTAATACCGTTCTGGTGGACGTGGCCGAATTGTACGACCAATTCGGCTATGGTGTGGAAAAAAGTGGCCTTTCGCTCAGAAATTTCAGCGCTTTTCTGTTTTCAAACTGGCCCCAGCCGCCCCAATACTTGTTGCTCATAGGCAAAAGTATCCGTGACGCGCGCGAGGGAAATGTACAGGGTGCCCGCCAAAACACCACATTCTTCGCCAGCAATCTGGTACCTTCGCTGGGCTACCCTTCGAGCGACAATTCTATTACTGCCGGTCTGCTTAACACCACTTTTCAGCCGGCCATGCGCACAGGCCGCATCAGCGCCCGAAATTCGGATGAGGTACTGTGGTATCTGGACAAGCTCCAGACTTTCGAAAGCCAGCCACCGGCCGAGTGGATGAAAAACGTGATGCATTTCGGTGGAGGAACCACGACAACGGAACAGCAAAATTTCGCGTTTTATCTGTCGAATTATGAAGCTATGATAGAGGATTCAAGCTTTGGTGGAAATACGTATACCTATCTGAAAAATTCTTCTGCTCCGATTCAAATCAATGAGTCGCAGGAAGTGACTGAAGTGATCGAAACGGGCACGTCGCTGATGACTTTTTTCGGACACGCCACAGGAAATACCTTTGATCAAAGCATTGACGATCCCCAGAATTTCAATTGGAATGGTCGGTATCCACTGCTGCTCGGTAATGCTTGTTACACGGGCGACTACCACGCGCCTGGCAATCAGAGCACAAGTGAACTTTATACGTTGCTCAACGGCAAAGGGGTAATCGGTTTTCTCGCTTCTGTAAAACTGGGATTTGAACCTTACCTCAATATTTACAGTAGCAAATTTTACGAACACCTCTCCATTACGAATTACGGCGAATCGATTGGAGACCACCACGTGAAAACCGTTCGAGACATTCAATTCACTTTGGGATCGACCCCAAACCTGCTCATGGAGAATACCTGTCTGGGGATGGGTTTTCAGGGTGATCCCGCAGTGATTCTAAATTCTTTTCCACATCCGGATTTAACTGTTACCGATCAGGATGTCTTCTTCACCCCCGCTAATATTACCGCCGAGATTGACAGTTTTACGATCAACATTGTGCTTACGAATATCGCACGCGGTACCTACGAACCTTTCAATATTGTAATCGAACATGAAACCCCGGAAGGTGGTGCCAACCAAGAGTACGTACGGGTGATGAATGGCCTTTTGTTCAAAGATACCCTTCGGGTGAAATTACCCATCGATCCACTTTACGGGCTGGGGCTGCATCGTTTCAATGTCTTGGTTGATCTTCCCGACAATCAGGTTGAAGAACTACAGGAAACCGCCAACAACGCTGTTTACGGAAAGGAATTGCTTATTGCCAATGATGGACTTGTTCCGGTTTTTCCGCCAAATTTTGCGGTGGTTCCGGCCTCCGGCGTTACTTTAAAAGCCAGTACTGGTAATCCTCTGGCAGCGTTGGCAACTTACCGCATGGAAATCGATACGACGGATTTGTTCAACAGTCCTGCGTTGCTCAGCACAGAAATATCCCAAACCGGTGGCATTGTGGAATGGACACCTGCCTTAAATTATTCAGACAGCGCTGTTTTCTATTGGCGGGCAAGACCGCTGGACGGCTCAGACCCGGTGTGGCGAAACAGCAGTTTTCAATACATTCCGGAAAAAACCGGATGGGGTCAAGCCCATATTTTTCAATTTGGCAACAACAACTATTTCCAAACAGAATTCAACAGAGATGCACGACAAATTGATTTCTTTACGGGGACTATAAGATTGACCAGCAATGTATTAGGTAGTAACTACACTGTAGGAAACCAATTTTTGCTGAACACCCTTACTGTCGAGACAGGTGCTTGTACAACGGCCCCCTCTATTCATTTGGCGGTTTTTGATCCTATTACATTTCAACCATGGGGAACACAGTTTGGCGCGGAAAATCCAGATAACAACTTTGGAAACGCCAACAACAACGGAGGTTGTCGAAACAGGGTAGAGTTTTATTTCATTTATCGGCAGACGAGTCCTGTTCAAATGCAGGCTTTGGCCGACTTGCTAACCGGAGAAACGATTCCTGATGGTCATTATGTGCTCCTCTATTCCACCCGGTATGCCATTTACTCTTTGTGGGATGCCACTCCAGATATTTATACGGCATTTGAAGATCTCGGGGCCCAAATGATTGGAACAGAAACAGCGCAGGACAGCGTACCATTCTCCGTTATTTTCCGAAAGGGTGACCCTGATTTTGTCTTTGAATTGTATGGTCAAAGTCCGACAGATACACTGAACAATGTCGTGGATATACCCGCCAGCGGCAATACTGGCTCCATGAGCTCAACCCGAATCGGTCCTGCCAATAATTGGAATTCCGCAAGTTGGAAAACGACTACACTTGATGTGGCTTCTGGCGACAGCGCTGAAATCCGACTGATCGGCATTGACCCCAATGGAATCGAAACCACGCTGGCAAATGGTATATTCGATCCGTTTGAAGTTCAGAGCACAGACCTGAGCACGCTCGTCTCTGCCGAAAACTATCCCTATCTTCGGATGGAAGCCTGGCTCAAGGACACCGAATTTAACACCCCGCTTCAAATAGATCGCTGGCATGTATTGTATGATCCGGTGCCCGAAGCCGCCGTGGATCCGCATACCCATTATGTTTTTGCATCCCCAACTTTGGAACAGGGACAAGAGGGATACTTGAGTGTGGGCATCGTAAACCTCTCCGAAATCGATATGGATTCCCTTCTGGTAAAATATTGGATCGAGGATGCCAGCCGCAACATTATTCCACTGGAATATCCCCGTCAGGATTCACTCCGGGCAGGACAGGTGCTCCGAGATACTGTTTATTTTGACACCCGAAATCTCACAGGCGCGAATGCCATTTGGGTGGAGGTGAATCCGATCAACCCGGCTACAGGAATTTACGATCAACCCGAGCAAACCCGCTTCAACAACCTCATGCGGGTGCCTTTTTCCGTGGGGCGGGATAACACGAACCCCATACTGGATGTGACTTTTGATGGCATTCACATATTGAACGGAGAAGTGATATCCCCCACGCCGCAAATTCTCATTGCCCTGAAGGATGAAAATCCATATCTGATTATGGACGAACAGGCTGATACGTCCCTTTTCAAAATCTTCATTGCCAGTCCCGGATCGGACTACGTGAGATATTTTTTCAATCCGTCAAGCGGAAGCGAAATGATCGAATTTATTCCAGCCACTGACCAGAGAAATAAAGCCAAAGTGTTATTCCGACCAGAATTGAATATTGATGGCGATTATCGATTGCTGGTGCAGGCCACCGACAAGTCGGGGAATATCTCTGGAAGTTTCGATTATAAAATAGAATTTGAAGTGATCAATCGCTCCACAATTACGGAGGTTTTGAATTATCCCAACCCTTTTACCACGAGCACGCAGTTTATTTTCACGCTCACAGGTTCGGAGATTCCTGACGAATTTAAAATCCAGATCATGACCGTGAGCGGAAAAGTAATCCGCGAAATTACCCAGGCCGAATTTGGTCCCATTCGCATTGGTCGCAATATGTCTTCATACCGCTGGGATGGCCACGATGAATTTGGCGACAGGCTCGCCAACGGCGTATACCTCTACCGCGTTTTTTCGCGCATCAATGGCGAAAACATTGAAATGCGTGAAGGCGGCGCTTCCGAATATTTCACCAAAGGATTCGGGAAAATGTATCTGATGCGATAGCGTTTCTTTTATTTTATTCTTCGATCTCCTGTTTGATGGATTAGATGGTTTTACGGCCCGCTACCCCGCGAATGTTTCCTATTTTTGCAGTCCAATAAAACAGCATTTCATGAACCAATACGATGTCGTTGTAATCGGATCGGGTCCAGGCGGATACGTTTGCGCACTGCGCGCTGCCCAGCTCGGATTTAAAACAGCACTGATCGAAAAATATTCTACCCTTGGTGGCACGTGCCTCAATGTAGGCTGCATTCCTTCAAAGGCGTTGCTCGACTCCTCAGAACATTACTTCAATGCCGCACATCATTTTAAAGATCATGGCATTGAGTTGAAGAATTTGGAAGTAAATCTTGCGCAGATGATCAAACGCAAGAACGAAGTGGTGGAACAAACCACCAAAGGCATCGAATTTCTCATGAAGAAAAACGAAGTGACCATCTACACTGGTCTCGGCTCTTTCGTGGATGCCACTACCGTAAAAATCAAAAAAGGAGACGTTGAGGAAACCATTAAAGGCAAAAACATCGTCATTGCCACCGGGTCGAAACCCAACTATTTTCCAGGAATGGAACCGGATAAAGAACGCATTCTTACGAGCACAGAGGCGCTCAACCTCAAAGAAGTGCCTAAGAAAATGATCGTCGTAGGTGGCGGTGTCATCGGCCTCGAGCTTGGATCCGTATTCGGTCGTTTGGGCAGTGAAATTACCGTACTCGAATTTCTCGATTCCATCATCGCCGGAATGGACCGGACAATGGGCAAAGAATTGCAGAAAGTTCTCAAGAAAGAAGGATTTCAATTTAAGTATAGACACAAGGTTCAGAAAGTCGAAAATACCGGCAAAGGTGTGAAAGTGACTGCCCTCGACGACAAAGATCAGGAAGTAATTTTTGAGGCGGATTATTGTCTTGTTTCCGTGGGCCGAAAATCATATACCGAAGGTTTGGGTCTGGAAAACATTGGCTTGAAGCCAAATAAACAGGGCCAAATAGAGACGGACGACCATTTGCAAACTTCTGTAAAAGGTGTGTATGCCATTGGTGATGTGGTAAAGGGTGCCATGCTCGCGCACAAGGCGGAAGAAGAAGGGGTATTTGTGGCGGAAGTGATCGCGGGACAGAAGCCACACATCAATTATAACCTGATACCCAATGTGGTGTATACCTGGCCTGAAGTTGCCGCAGTGGGCCAAACAGAAGAACAACTTGTGGCTGCCGGCGTAGAATATAAATCGGGAAGTTTTCCCATGCGCGCCCTCGGTCGGGCCCGTGCGAGCGGGGATGTGTATGGATTGGTG
>JBBSDD010000012.1:0-15966 GCA_038249755.1 Flavobacteriales bacterium
ACCACGCCTGACGGATTTGATGTTGATGGCGTGCGGGCGATTCACAATTGCGAAGAAGGCAACGTAGCGCCTGGAGTGGTGGCAGACTTTACCGAAAGCCGGTTGAGCTCTATGCCAAATCCTTCAGATGGCCGATCTACGGTCACCTTTAATGTAAGCCAAACGGCTCAGACGACTCTGGACGTGTATGATATGAGCGGTCGCAATGTGTCTACCCTTTTCACTCAGGTAGCACAGGAAAATCAGGAATATCGTATAAGCTTTGAAGGAGCTTATCTCCCAATTGGGGTGTACATTTTCCGACTTACCTCAGGAAATGATGCTATCGTTTCGAAATTTATGATTGCGCGATAATCAATATGATTGTCAAACGATCAGGTTTTCGAATGAAAGCTTGAACACCAATGCAAAGAGGGGGGACGTTGGTTCCCCCCTCTTTTAATAAATCAGATGCCATAACCGATTCAAATTATGAAAACCCTTTATCAATTTTTATACGTCTTTGTTACCTGGGCGTCCCTGTGTGCGGTAACCGTATCATGCGACAGCTCCAACAAAAATGACCACGAAATAGTGAAAACTGACCAGTTTTCAGCGATACCCGAATTAAAGGAACGCGGCGTAGCCCTCGGGCCCAATGAGGAGACCGACAATATCTTCCGCATTTATGCCAAAGCCATTGAAGCACTGAATAAAGACACGTATGATATGGAGGCCCGGCTTTCGATCAGCGAGGTATTCATCACCGAAGCGCGCCTTACCGGCAAACATGCCTACAATTATGCTTCAGCGCTGCAGGTTCTCGATGAGGTGCTGCTCTCACGCAGACCGACCTCCGACCAAAGATTCAGGGCTTTGATGAACAAGGCCACGGTAAAACTCAGTTTGCACCAGTTTCCGGAAGCTTTAGCGCTGGGCAATGAAGCCCTGTTACTCAACAACAGAAATGCAGGAATTTATGGCGTTCTCACGGATGCCAATGTGGAAATGGGAAATTATGAAGCTGCTGTAGCCATGTGCGACAAGATGAATTCTATTAGACCTGATCTGCGTTCATATTCGCGCATATCTTACATCCGTGAAATACATGGCGATGTAGAAGGTGCGAAAGCTGCCATGCAAATGGCGGTGGATGCCGGATATCCAGGTTATGAACACACGGAATGGGCGCGCATTACACTTGGTAAACTCGTTGAAAATTATGGCGATCTCAAGGCAGCAGAAATGCACTATATCGTCGCCTTGCAAAACCGTCCGAATTATCCTTATGCCCTCGCTGCTTTGGGCAATATTGAAAGAAAAAAAGGCAATTTCGCGAAAGCGGAAGAGCTCATCAATACAGCCACCAAGTACATCAACGAAGCCTCCTTTTATGAAATGCTGGCCGATGTCTACATGGAACTGAATTTTAATGACAAAGCAGAAAGTGATTATAAACGTGCCTTGCAAATGATGCGGGGTAGTGCTGAAGGCGATCACGGGCATAGCCATGTGGATGGTCAGGAACATATCCACCTCAGCGACAGTGACGACCATGGTCACCAGCACGGTCTCGAAATGGCCAACCTCTATTTGAAGATCGGCAATAACCTCGATGCAGCACTGGACAACGCCCGGGAAGAATATAAAATGCGGCCCAAAAATATTGATGTAAACAAATCGCTCGCAATGATCTATTATCAAAAAGGGGCCATAGACAGGGCCGCAGAACATTTGACCAAAGCCCTCATTACGGACTCAAAAGATCCAGAATTACTGAGCCTTAAAGGACTGATCGAAATTAAGGAGGGCAACACAGCTTCTGGCAAGGACCTCATCCGATCCGCCATGAAAACCAATCCACACCAGGAAGCGATCGTGGCAAAGGAGGCGAAGATGGCCATTTCTTAATCTGATAGGAGCGCATCTGTTCGTTCTCCGTCGTTTATTCTTTTATTTAAAAGGGGCTGTCCTAATATTGGACAGCCCCTTTTTATTGGATTAACTTTCGACCACCTGCTTTTCGAAAATGACGACACTGGACCATCCACTCTTCATAAAACAAACCTGCTTTCGCGAAAACGCGACACGTCCAGATTGATGTATTCCGCAAAGCTGAAAACTTTGTTTTTCATTTCTTGCGGCACATCGGGTTCCATGGTTTTCACTGTCGTAAAAATGGCATCCTGAATTTCATTGAGTTCGGGATACACGCCTACTTTGGCGAGCAGATCGAGTGCGTTTTGCATGTTTTCGATCATATCGAGCGATTTTTTGGCTGTGCCATTGGACAAAATACCCAGATTGTACAACAGATCATTGAGCTTGTTGGCACAAATAAAATTGAGATCGGCGTGGTCGATTTTGAATTTCCATTTGCGGATATCGCGCACCACACGGCGCAATTCGAGAATATTCACGCGATGCGAACCGGATTTAAACAATTCCCTCAACTCAATATTGAGTACCATTTCGAGGTTGTTTACCAGCATTTGGGGTGGATGCAGATGTGTGGTGCGCATCACATTGATGATGTTGTAATTGCGCTCATTGATCTTGCGATAAGACGAAGCTGCCAGCTCCTCACCGTATTTCAGAATGCCTTCCAGCATCTTGATTTGCTCATCCTTGAACATGTCGAAAAAGGAAAAACTGCGCTGCTCGGGGTAAAGCCTGAAAAGTTCGAGGACTTCAGTGAGGTTGGAATTTGAAAATGCCTTCATCAGTTTATCGACAAAAGCTTCGTACTCTTCCAGGGGGATGTCTTGAAAGGCTTTTCCTATCAGGTGGTGCTGTCCCAGATAAATCACCACGTAACTGAAATCCTTTTGACTCAGGGTAACCCTGGAGTCGATGTGCGTTCTTCCAACGGCCAACTTCTGACTGCCTTGAGATACCCTTTTGAAGTGCGTTGACTGGCAATTGTAATTAAAAACCGAAATGGTATTCGGATCTTCTGCAAATAGCGAAGCCACGGCATAGTGCATCCCGATTTGCGTGAGCGTTAGCTGCGAGGGCTCCACATACTTTTCCAATACATTCATCCCGTTTCCGAGATTGGAAATGTTGCTGATCGCCTCACTGAGTTTCGCTTTGAAAGCCGCAGAAAGCACCTCGCTCGACTCGCTTTCGGCGAGTTGAATGGCCCTGCACGCATATTGCAAAATCTGCACAGTCTCTATGCCCGAAATTTCATCAAAAAACCACCCGCAACTGGTGTACATGAGCAATTCCTGTCGCTGCATTTCCATGAGGCGCATCACGTGGGTGCGCTCTACAGGACTCAACTTTCCAAAGTTGTCGAGAAGAAAACGGTCCACTTTGTCAGGCGTTCGGGAAAGGATGACATCAATGAATAAATTCCGCAATTTCCAGGGCTCCGGGTGGTAATTTTCCAATTCCCTTTCGTACACCTCTGCGAGCTCTTCGCGCAGCCAGTCCAGACTTTCCCGTAGGGGCTTGCGCCATTTTTGATTCCAGTCCGGGCGACCACCTGTGTTGCAGCCGCAGTTGCTCCGCCAGCGCTCAATGCCATGTACGCAGCTCCACGAAGAATTTTCATGGATTACTACCTCATGTTTGGGTGGATTGAGTTCGAGGTATTGACCGTAGTTGGTGATTTTTGCGAGGTTGTTGGTCTCGATATACCGCAGGCAATAAGCCAGCGCCATATCGCCGTATCGGTGGTGATGACCATAACTCTCTCCATCAGTGGCAATGTGCAGAAGCTGGTTATCCTTCCTGTTGTCAAACCCGTTCACCAGATAATTCGCAAACTCTTTACCGTCCTTGAGCAACCCTTTAAATGCCACCGCTTGTGAGCGCTCGCCGTCGTAGAAAAACAGATTGATACTTTTGCCGGAAGGCAACTGACAGTGATACGGGACTTTGGGGTCGATGCCCTGCTCCCAGGTGAGGCTGTTCATCGATCTGAACTGCTTTGCCTGCCGCGGAGCAAGCACCGTAAAGATGATCCCATTTTCTGCCAGCACTTCGAGGGTTTCCGTGTCGACGGCCGTTTCGGCGAGCCACATGCCTTCCGCTTTGCGCTGAAAACGTTTTTCAAAATCGCGCAAACCCCAGATCACCTGTGTTTCCTTGTCACGCCTGTTGGCAAGGGGCATGATAATATGGTTGTAGACCTGGGCCATGGCCGATCCGTGACCGCCAAAATAGGTCATGCTTTTTTGGTCGGCATCGAGGACAGCTGCATACGTTTTGGGTCGGAATGTTTCCAGCCAGCTCAGCAGGGTGGGCCCAAAATTGAAACTCATCCGGGCGTAATTGTTTACGATATCGACGATTTTCTGGTCTTCATTGAGGATGCGAGACACCCCATTGGGGCCGTAACATTCCTGCGTAATTCGCTCATTCCAGTCATGGTAAGGCGCAGCAGAGTCCTGATATTCTATTTTCTCGAGCCAGGCATTTTCACGCGGGGGCTGATAGAAATGTCCGTGGACACAAATATATTTTGTCATGATCTAATAGAAAAATGAACCTTGAATTTACTTTTGGGTGGGTTCCAATACCACAAATCCCAAAGGTGGTACGCGAATTTCGACAGAATGTGACCTGCCGTGGGCAGTTTCTTTAGAAGCTTTCACAATGGATTCGTTCACAAATCCACTTCCGCCAAACCTGAGGCTGTCGCTGTTGAAAATCTCTTTAAAGCCTGTAGATTCATCCACTCCCACGCGGTAAACATCGTGCGGTACCGGGGTAAAATTACCCAGTACAAGCAGTTTCTTATCTCCACCTTTATTCTTTCTGTAAAAGCAAAGAATGGAATTTTTGTTGTCTCCATAATCGATCCATTCAAAACCTTCACCCAAGAAATTCAAGTCGTACAGCGCTTCGTGGTTGCGGTAGAGCTCGTTGAGTTCTTTTACCAATTCGGCTATACCGCTGTGATATTTGAAACCGTATAGATTCCAGAGCAAACTCTCGTCGTGTTTCCATTCGGAAAACTGGGCAAACTCGTTGCCCATAAAAAGCAGCTTCGTGCCGGGATGGGTAAACATCCAGGAATAAAGCACCCGTATATTGGCAAAACGCTGCCACTCATCGCCGGGCATCCTACTGAGCAGAGAACCCTTTCCGTGCACCACTTCATCATGTGAGAAGGGCAACATGAAATTCTCGTTGAAAGCGTAGGCCAGACTGAAAGTAATCTTGTTTTGATGATACTTGCGGTTGATGGGATTTTCCTTGATATACACCAGCACATCGTTCATCCAGCCCATCATCCATTTCATGCCAAAACCGAGACCACCTGCGCTAACAGGTCTGGATACCATGGGCCAGGAGGTGCTTTCTTCGGCGATGGTCTGCACGTCGGGAAACTCTTTGTAAATGGCTTCATTCATCTCGCGCAGAAAAACAACGGCATCGAGATTTTCGCGACCGCCAAATTTATTGGGAATCCACTCTCCTTCCTCGCGGCTGTAGTCGAGATAGAGCATCGAAGCCACTGCATCCACGCGGATTCCATCCACGTGAAAACAATCGAGCCAATAGATGGCATTGCTCACAAGAAATGAGCGCACCTCGTTTCTGCCGTAGTTGAAGATGTAACTCTTCCAGTCGGGATGATAACCCATGCGCGGATCTTCGTGTTCGTAGAGCGAGGTACCGTCAAAGCGGAAAAGCCCATGGGCATCGCCGGGAAAATGACTGGGTACCCAATCGAGCAACACACCGATTCCGGCCCGGTGCAGTTCGTCCACCAGAAAAGCAAAGTCTTCCGGGGAGCCAAATCGCGAAGAAGGCGCGAAGTAACCGGTAATCTGATATCCCCACGAGCCGAAAAACGGGTGTTCCATCACAGGCATAAACTCCACGTGGGTGAAGCCCAGGTTTTTGATGTAAGGCACAAGTTCTTCCGCCAGTTCGCGGTAAGTGAGCGAGCGGTTTTGTTCGTCAAATTTCCGTTTCCACGATCCGATATGCATTTCGTACACAGATACGGGCGCATCGAGCGCATTGACCTTCGCACGGTTTTTCATCCATTTCGCGTCACGCCATTTGTATTTCACGTCGCGCACCACGGAAGCTGTTTTGGGTGGAATCTCCCATTGCTGCGCAAATGGATCACCCTTTTCGAGTGAGGCTCCACTGCCACGGGTGCGGATATTGTATTTATAGATGGTGCCCTCGCCGACTCCTGGGATGAAACCTTCCCATATTCCGCTGCTGTCCCAACGGCTGTTGAGGGGATGGCTATTGCGGTTCCAGCCATTGAATTCGCCAATCACAGAAACATTTTCAGCATTTGGCGCCCAGACGGCAAAATAGGTTCCCTGCACGCCATCGTGCACCATGGGCTTGCTGCCCATTTTTTCGTATAGTTTGTAGTGTTTTCCGGCTCCGATGAGATGTATATCAAAATCGGTAAACAGACTCATCGCAATCACTGAAGGCATTGTCATATCATTCATTCTTTAATATTTGCATAATTCCCTTGAGGGGAATAATCACCCAATCGGGCCGGGCATGTAGTTCATAACCCAATTCATATATCGCTTTTTCAAACAGATGGTAGCGCAACAGAAAGTCAATTTCTTTGGCATAACCGATATTCAGACCGCCATCCATGGCTGTTTTCATATAATAATGCAGGCTCACACCTACCAAAACCCTGTACAGACGTCCGCCGGCTTCGGTAAAAAAATCTGTTTTGTTGCGGTCCTGCATCCGCTGAAATACAGTGGCAAAAACGGCATAATGGTATGAGCGGAAAAGACCTGCCATGTCTTTGATTGGTGGCTGTTTCACCTTCCGGTCTCGGATGGTGCTCTCAGGCTCGCCTTCAAAATCGAGGATGCAAAAATCATCGCCCGTGATAAGCACCTGCCCGAGGTGATAATCGCCGTGAATCCGGATGCGCGCACTGTTCAGGTTTTGCTCATCAAAATTGAGGAGCTTGTCTTTGATGATGTCTTTATGCTCGATGAAATACTCCGCATATTCCAGGGCTTTGCCGCGGAGTTTGCCGATATTTTGCTCCAGCAAATGAAACCGCTGATCAAACATGTACATCACCCTGTTCAGCAACCACACCGTGTAATCGCTTGTATAACTTTCGGGAATAAAATGCCTGTCGGTCTTGTCAGAAAATAGTGCTACGTGCATTTCTGCAGTTCGCTCTGCGAGTTTGCGCACTTTTTCAAACAGCTTATCGCCCACGAGGTTGAGGTAAACCTCCGGAACCTCGCTCAACATGATGTTTTTGTAGAGCGGCACTTTCGGGAGGTCTTCTGCAGACATGCCTGAGGCTTCCAGTCTTTGAAAAAATCCCTCCATTTCCGAAAGGGTATCATTCCAGGCTTCTCCTTGATTTTCAACCTTCTCCTGCATGAGGCCAAGTGAGACGGTATAATAGTCAGCACGCACCCACTCGATGCTTCCGGCATAACCAGGTGAGTGCGGAAAATTGCTTTTTTCCGAAAGGAAACGCGTAAGCTCAAGATCCGGATTGTTGTTGCGAAAGATTTTCCTGTATATTTTCAGGAAATATTTGTCGTCGTAGACCACGGTCGAATTGCTTTGCTCAACTGTAAGCACCCGCGACTGGACCTGCGAGGGATCGATATCGCCACGGAGAATTCTTCCTCTCCCGAAGCGCAATTGACCAATGGAAAGATCCATTTTGTTTCGTTCCACTATATTGGCAAACAAGCTCATGCGAAACGGGGCACTGTAAATGGCGTCCACCAGAAATCCCTGAGATTGTCCTTCTTCGTTGCGCAATTCGCAAATGATGCTGCGCTCCTCTTCCGGATTTTGAGAAATGGTAACCGGCAGAAAATATGTCTCCGTGTTTGAAGCCACAAAAACGACTTCGACGAAAAGGATATACACCGGCTCACTTCCCTCACTTTCATAAGGCAGAAGGTAATCGATGCGGTAGTGTTTGATGTGGGATGACTTGGCACCAAACCAGCGCATACGCCGCATGTAACCAGGCAATACCCCATTGGTGAATGCTTCGAGAAGATCTTCGTCGTTTACAAAAATATCTTTCCACGAATCGCGAACCACCTGCACTACAACAGCCATATTATTTCATAATTTTAAAACAATGAAAAGGCAGACCATGGGGATTAATCTCCACAAAATTCCATTCACCACGCCATGGGTGGGATGCCTCCGTGATCAAATCAATCACAGTAAAAGACTGATCAATATTGATGCCTACTAAGTTTAGCGGAAGCAATACCATACCCGATTGGGCGTAATATGGATCGAGATTGACCACACAAAGCAAGTGGTTGTCCTTTCCATCCGACCGGAGGTATCCAAAGAGTTTTTCGTTCTGGACCGTGCACGTCCTGTAATTGAAGGTATCGTGCATGGCTGGATTGCTTTTTCTGATCTGGTTTACCATCTTGATCACCTGTTTCAGTTTGCCGCGTGTATCCCAAACATGGCGCCCGATTTCGTATTTTTCCGAGTCCATGTATTCCTCTTTGCCGGGAAAGGCCTGAAAGAGCATGTTTTCGTACACGGGACCATACATTCCATAATTTCCACTCAAAGTGGCAGCCAGAAAATACCGGGCGAGGAAGGTGGCTTCGTTGGGCTGCTGAAGCTCATATGGCAGGATGTCAGGGGTATTCGGCCAAAAGTTGGGTTTGAAATACTGGCGCGACGGATCGGTGGTGAGCTCTTCCATATATTCTATGAGCTCCGCTTTGCTCGTGCGCCAGGTGAAGTAGGTATAACTTTGGGTAAATCCCACCTTGGCGAGCTCATGCATGATCTTGGGCCGGGTGAAGGCTTCCGCCAAAAACAGAATATCTGGATTTTTTTCGTGCACCTGTGCAATGAGCCATTTCCAAAATCTGAATGGTTTGGTGTGGGGATTATCCACCCGGAAAATGGTGACTCCCTGCTCCACCCAATAGACCACGATACTGAGCAATTCCTTCCACAGATTCTGCCAATCTCCACATTCGAAATGGATCGGCAGGATGTCCTGATATTTCTTTGGGGGATTTTCGGCATACTGAACAGTTCCATCCGGTCTCCAGCGAAACCATTGGGGATGACTTTTCACGTAAGGATGATCGGGGGCGCACTGCAGTGCAAAATCCATGGCCACCTCAATGTTGAGTTCCCGGGCCGATTTGATAAATTTTTTGAAATCGTCGAGCGTGCCCAGTGCGGGATTGATATCCTTATGTCCGCCAAGTTTGGAACCAATTGCCCAGGGGGAACCCACATCATCTTTTGCAGCTGAAGTAGCGTTGTTTTTCCCCTTGCGGTTTACATCGCCGATGGGATGGATAGGCGGAAAATAGACCACATCAAACCCCATCTCGGCCACATAAGGCAGCCTTTTGGCCGCATCGGCAAACGTACCGTGGGCGCCAGCCACCGCGCTGCTGCTGCGGGGAAAAAATTCATACCAGGCGCTGAAACCCGCTTTTTCCCTGTCGACCCACACCTGATATTCCGGGGTTCGGGTGACAAAAGTTTGGAAAGGAAATTGATGAAAAAGTGCTTTCAATTCCTTGGAAAGCGCCAGGTCAAGGGCTTCATTATATTTCTCTTCATCTGCAAAGAGGGCTTTGCCTTTTTTGATGAGGGCTTTTGACGGGGCATCTTTGGGCCGGAGATAGTCAAGATATTGTACGCCATCGAGCAGCTCCACATTCACGTGCTGCCCTCCCTTTACCTTGCGGTCGAGTTCGTGCTGCCAGTTGAGCGCATAGTCAGCCCATGCTTCGATGTAGTAGGTATACATGCCTTGCCTGGGCACATCAAAACCGCTAGTCCACTCATCATTGGTAATGTGAGCGATCGGCAGAATGGTCCACGTCCGGTCTTTTTTGTGTTTGACAAACAGTCGCGCACTGACCACATCGTGGCCGTCAGAAAATATGTGGGCATCCAGATCAACCCGTTGTCCCACAATCCGTTTGATCGGAAAAAGTCCACCATTTACGAGCGGACTTACTTCTTCGATCACGGTGCGGTTGCGCAGTTCTTCCATAGTTATTGTTCAAATTACACTTTCAGCGGGCTAAATTAACAAAAAGCCTTTGCGTCGGAGGCACCTTTTGAAGATTAGAAGTTTGGAAAATGCACTTACTTTCGCAGCATGATTCTCATTACCGGCAGCACAGGCATCGTTGGAACAAGGCTTGCATTTGATCTGCTTCGCGCTGGCAAAGCCGTGCGTGCGATGAAAAGACCAGACAGTGATCTGACTTTCGTCAAAAGGGTTTTTGCGTTTTATGATGCCGCTCAGGGCGCAACCTTTTTTGAACAAATAGAATGGATAGACGGGGATGTGCTCGACATTCACAGTCTGGAATTGGCCATGACCGGTGTATCAGAAGTTTATCACTGCGCAGCTCTCGTATCGTACAGCGGTCGGGATGCTGAAAAACTGATTCAGGTAAACAGCGACGGCACCACCAATGTGGTAAATGCGGCGCTGGAAGCAGGCGTGAAAAAACTCTGCCATATCAGCTCCGTAGCCACGCTCGGTAAAAACCCCGATAGATCACCTTCTTCTGAACGTACAGCGTGGAGGCGCAGCCAAAACAATTCCGTGTATGGCCTGAGCAAGTACCTCGCAGAGCGTGAAGTGTGGCGGGGCACAGCCGAAGGTTTGCCAGCTGTGATTGTAAACCCTTCCATCATCCTCGGTCCTTCCAAACCCATGCAAAGCAGTGGCATGCTCATGGCGCTGCTGCAAAAAGGAATTCCATACTATCCCGGAGGTACAGCAGGTTACGTGGATGTGCGCGATGTAAGCCGAATGAGCATTGCGTTGATGGAGAGCGCCGTAGTAAACGAAAAATTTATTTTGAATGCTGAAAATCTGCCTTTTCGGGAATTGCTCAATCTGGCAGCAAATATTTTTGGCAATAAGCCGCCTCAAATCGCAGTAAAACCTTGGATGCTCGGCCTGGCATGGAGGGCGTTGGCTTTTGGGTCTTCATTTACCGGCAAGGTTCCGCGCATCACCAAAGAGACTGCCAGGAGCGCGACCAAAAAGAATGCTTATAACAATGAAAAGGTCCGAACGCAGCTGAATACCGAATTTATTCCTTTATCTTCAAGCCTTTCAGATCTTTACGTATTTTTTTCTGGGCCTCATTGATGCTGTCGCGGCGCGCATTCTGATCGGCTGTGAATGCTTGTTTGATTTCCGCTTCGAGGGTGCTCAGGCTGTCCAAAACGGCTTCATAGACCAACTCCATTTCTCCGGGATGCTCCCGGTAAAAACCAAATGTGGTGAGAAATTCTTCTTTGGAAATACCGTGTTTTTTAAAAATAGCCTGGTAGTTTTTGGCATCCACTTCCACTTGGCGGTCGCGCATTTTGCGCTGCGATCGCATGCCCTCATTGAGCTGCACATCGATCATCACAGCGGTAAATTTTTCTTCGCTGAGTGTGCCGGGCGGGCGTACCGGTTCGTCGGGTCCACAGGCCTGGATCACCAGCGCCAAAAAAACGATAATTGCGCTTTTTTTCATCGGTCGAAACTTAAGCGCTCTCCGCGCACTGAATCGTCAATTTTCCCATCGCGATAAACGAGTTTCCCATTTACAAAAGTACACACCACCGATGAGCGAAACTGATGGCCTTCGAATGGACTCCATCCGCATTTGTACAAGAGATCGATTCGCTCCACCAGCAACGGTCTGTTGAGATCGACAAGCACCAGATCGGCGGCGTAGCCTTCCCGGATGAATCCGCGGTTGGCTATCTGAAACAGGATCGCGGGGTTGTGGCTGGTTTTTTCAACAATTTTTTCCAGGCTGAAAACCCCCTGGTGATACAGGTCGAGCAAAGCTGGCAGTGCGTGTTGCACGAGGGGACCGCCTGATGGTGCTTTGAAATAGGTCTGGTTTTTTTCTGCAAGGGTGTGCGGCGCATGGTCCGTGGCGATCACATCGATGCGGTTGCTGTTTACGGCAGCTCGGATGCCTTCGCGGTCTGTTTCGGTTTTCACCGCCGGATTCCACTTGATGTAACTGCCCTTCTCGGCGTAATCTGCATCGGTAAACCAGAGATGGTGTATGCAAGCTTCTGCCGTAATCTTCTTTTGCGAAAGTGGTATATCATTGTTGAAGAGCGATATTTCACGCGCTGTTGAAATGTGCAATATGTGAAGTCTGGCGCCGTGTTTCGCAGCCAGTTCCGCCGCCATGGACGAACTCTTGTAGCAGGCTTCCGCCGAACGGATGAGCGGGTGGGCTGTGAAGGGCACAGCTTCGCCATACTTTTCATGAAAATGAGCGGTATTGGCGCGAATGGTAGCTTCGTCTTCGCAATGTGTAGCGATGATGGTGGGGCTTTCGCGAAAAATACCTTCGAGGGTTTTGGTATTGTCTACCAGCATATTTCCTGTCGAAGAACCCATGAAAACTTTCACCCCGCAAACGGTTTTGGGATCGGTGCGCAATACTTCCGAAAGATTGTCATTGGACGCGCCCATGAAAAAAGAGTAATTGGCTGCGGAAACTTCTGCTGCACGGTCGTATTTGTCCTGAAGCAATGCCTGCGTGAGCGCATTGGGCACCGTATTGGGCATTTCCATATAGCTGGTGATGCCACCAGCTACGGCAGCGCGCGATTCTGTGGCGATCTCCCCTTTTTCCGTAAGGCCAGGCTCGCGAAAATGCACCTGATCATCGATCATTCCCGGTAGCAGATACAGCCCCGCGCCTTCGATAATTTCCTCGTAGGGAGCGTCGGCGTGGATGGTGGGTGCGATCTCTGCGATGAGCCCGTTGGCAATGCGCACATCGCATACCTTTTGTTGGCCTTCATTGACTACCGTGGCCTGTCTGATCAGGAAACTGCCCATTGTCTGGAATTAAATTTCATCTTGAGCACGCCGAAAAATGCCTCTTTGAAAATCCCAATGTTCATCTTGCTGCTGCCCACCTGGCGGTCGATAAATGTGATGGGCACCTCTTCAAGCGAGAAACCATTTTTGATGGCCGCGTATTTCATTTCGATTTGAAAGGCATAGCCCACGAATTCGATTTCATCCAGATTGATCGTTTCCAGCACTTCCCGGCGGTAACACACAAAACCTGCGGTGGCATCTTTGATATTGACCCAGAGCACGGCGCGCACGTAGAGGGATGCGAAGTAAGAGATGAGGATTCGGGAAACCGGCCAGTTGTTAACTTTCCCGCCGCTTACATAACGCGAACCCACGCTCATGTCCGCGCCGCGATCGGTGCAGGCTGCGAGGAGTCTGGGCAGGTCGTTGGGATCGTGAGAAAAGTCGGCGTCCATTTCAAAAATATAATCATAGCCGAGTGATATACAATGCTTGAAACCAGCGATGTAGGCAGTGCCCAAACCCTGCTTTTTGGTTCTCACCAAAAGATGGAGGGTGTCGGGAAAAGATGTCTGTAGCGCGCGCACGATATCGGCGGTGCCATCTGGCGAATTGTCATCCACCACAAGGACGTGCAACGGAGTCTCCAAGGCCATCACAGCTTCGATGATCCGGCCAATGTTGCCTTTTTCGTTGTAAGTGGGTATGATGACGATGCCCCGGTGCAATGGAAAAAATTTTGGGCTAAGATAATTTAAAAGGACAGAAAAGGCATTTGTTAAAATGGATTGCCGGGGAATAAAAGCCCGTTTTGAAATATTTGGGATTTTTGATTTGGGATCATGAATTCTGGATGCAGGAAATACAAGGCTCATTTGAAAGATTTTTATTTTGAGGCGCTACCATTCTATTTATCCGTGACACAAAATCAAGTCAGGGTGAAAAATTTCAGATCCGATTCTGACCGATCGCCATCCTAAAAATTCCCAGTCGGATTACAACCTTATTCCAATACCCAGCCGGGCGCTGAAAAGTGGTGCAAAGGATTCCGTTTCGACAGAACTTCTTTTGCGCTCATTGATCGGTATCGTCGGATTTTCGCTCTTTGAAGTGACCAATTTTGCATCGTGAAGGGAAATGGGGAAATTCAGGTCCAGATAGAGCCTGTCGGACAGCGAATAATTCAGCCTTGGAATGGCAAAAAACCGGATGCCAACCGCCTGAAATCGTTCCGGAAATACGGTGGTAACGGTCGATCTGAAGATATCCAGCATATAATATGGATTGATGCCCAATCCCAAAGAAGGCATCAGTTTTGGATCAGTTTCACGCTTGATAAATAAAATATATTCATATCGTATCTAAATCATCGCACTGGACTGCAGGTCTTGAGCGGCTGTGAGATTTGACTGATTTCGGGAATAAAAAGCCCATCTGTTGGATTCTGACGTACTCATTCGCAAACTGGTCAACTCAATTTCGTGGGCATTTCCTTTGGCGTTGTACCATTGAAAGGCAATCGTGGGATGTAATAGCTGGATATTATAAAAGTTATCCCTGTATTCATTTCCCAGACTGTCGATGAATTGCGGGGAATAATCCCGCTCCACAGTCGTGAGATTGTAAATTTTCAGGGAAGATTGGCGTTTCGGATTCTCATTTTGCGAAAACGCAGCAAAAAAACAAAACAGCAAGGCAAAAGAAAAGATTAAAGACCTCATCATCTCAGATTTAGACGTGTTTATTCCATTCAGGAACGCGGCGTTTTGGGGTGAAATTGTCAAGGGGTGAAAATTTACCAAGTCGGGAATCCTATTCTTTCTGTTTCGGAGCATTTGCAGTGCTGCGGGGCACATGAAATGTAAATGCTCCTGCCCGCTTCGCTTCGCTGCATTTGCAATGCTGCCCCCAGCTTCGCAGCATTTACAATGCTGCGCTGGTATCCCCCTCCCTACCAGCAACTTAAATTTTACAGATGATTCCGGTTTTACCGGATTTCAAAAACTTACCGAAAAAACAACCATATTTCACCTGATCAGCACCACCTTCCCCTGCTACACTTTGGCTTCCAGATTAAAGTGAGGCCTGGCGATAAGCTGCCAGAATTATACCCCGGTAGAGAAACAAAAATCATCTCCCGGATTCATGCCGATCGCCCGTTCGTCATTGGGATAACAGCCCCCGCTCTCGTGGGTAAGACTTTCTGGTGCGGCCGCAGGTGGTGGGTTGGGGCGGGCATTCTCCCTGCCAGGACAATCGCAGCTCACATTTACAGCCCAAGTGTGCCCGGCAAAGGTGGGTTGAATGCCACCCATAAAAATGACTAAGAAGAAAATAATATGCCGGGCGGCTGAAAACAGTTGCCGAATTTAAAAGCGAGCTGACAACTTTTTGGTCACATGAAATCTCCAATATTATCATTAGATTAAATAAGGCGATTCTGCTGCGTTTTGAGATATTTAAGCTTTGCGAATAACTACTTTTGCACCTCAAAATTTTACCTAAATTTCACGTTATGAAAAAATCTTTACTCTCAGTTTTTGCAGTGTGCACAGCAGCTATGGCAGTGGCACAATGCAATCAGCTTTTTATTTCTGAGTATGTTGTAGGAACAGGAAATAATAAGGCTTACGAAATCTACAATCCCACAGCGGCTCCCATAAATCTCCAGGGATATGTTATGCAACGCTGGTCGAATGGTGAACAAAGTTCGACAGATGAAACCATCCTCGCAGGAACCATTCAAGCTCATGGTACATGGGTCGTAACAAACGGTCAGACTGAAGACATCAATTTGGGAACGTTTATCTCACCAGCCATCGACCCAGTATTGCACGCCATGGCTGATCAATGGGACAATCCTTATCCGGCTCCCACATTTATGAATGGCAATGACGCTTTGCTACTGGTATTGAATGGAACGATCATCTGCGATATTTTCGGCAAGCCAGGAGAAGATCCGGGACAGGCCTGGGCAGCTCCAGATGGTACTTTTATTACTGACAACCAAACCATGGTTCGCAAATTTAATGTGACTCAGGGTGTGGTGCAGCCACCGATTGCTTTCCTTCCATTGGCGCAATACGACACTTTGGGGACAAACAACTGGACGAATCTTGGAATTCACGATTGTGCATGTTTTCCTTTGGTGAGCAACAACAACACGGAAA
>JBBSDD010000013.1:0-15850 GCA_038249755.1 Flavobacteriales bacterium
AAGAAAGCCATTACAGACAATGACGGAATAAATATATGGAAACGATTAAGCGAAGAAATCAGAAACACAAATAAAAAGTTCATCAATTTTAAACAGGTCAGAACATCAGTAATAGCGCACTGGCTAAAGCAATACAATCTAAGACAGGTTCAGTATATGGCAGGTCATCGCTATGTAAGTTCAACAGAAAGTTATTTAATGAATCAAATGGAGGATTTACAAGCCGATATAGCGCAGTTTCACCAGATAGGATAGAGGGTTTTAAATAGTAAGTTTGTAAAGAAATCCAACCAATGGTTGGAGAAATCAATTAAAAAAATGGCAAAGAAAAATACATCAGCACACAGTATAGAAAAGCTTTACAGCGATATAAAGCACATCATAGAAGAAGGGAAAAGTAACGCTTACAAAGCCGTTAACTTTGCTATGGTACAAAGCTATTGGCACATCGGAAAACTGATAATAGAAAACGAGCAAAGCGGAAAACAACGGGCTGAATACGGAAAAGAGTTGATAGGTAAACTGGCAGTAAAGTTAAGTGCTGAATATGGCAAAGGTTTTAATAACAGTAATCTGTGGTACATGAGGCAGTTTTACAGCACTTTTGAAAAACTCCACGCACTGCGTGGAGAATTAAGTTGGACACATTACCGCTTACTTTTAAAGGTGGAAAGAGAGGACGCAAGAGCTTTTTATATGCAAGAAGCCATTGAATGCAATTGGAGTACAAGAACCTTGGAAAGACAGGTAAACAGCTTGTATTTTGAACGGATGATAATGACCAAACAGCAAGAAGGCAAGAAATTAGTAAAAGCAGAAGCAGAAGGAAAAAAGGAAATGATGCAAGCAAAAGACATCATCAAAGATCCTTATGTACTTGATTTTTTAGACTTGAAATCCAATGCCAAATTTTACGAGCAGGAACTTGAACAAGCCATCATTGATAAGTTGCAGGATTTTTTACTGGAATTGGGCAAAGGCTTTTCTTTTGTAGCAAGGCAACAACGAGTAAGTTTAGAAGGCGACCATTTTTTTATTGACTTGGTTTTTTACAATTATATCCTGAAATGTTTTTTGCTGATTGATTTAAAAACAGGAAAACTAACGCATCAAGATGTTGGACAAATGGATATGTATGTACGAATTTTTGAAGATACAATACGCCAGGAGAGTGATAATCCAACCATCGGTTTAATACTGTGTGCAGAGAAAAATAAAACAGTTGCCAAATACAGTTTACTCAGCGAGAGTAAACAAATCTTTGCATCCAAATACAAAACCTATCTTCCAACAGAAAAGGAGTTAAAAGAAGAAATAGCAAGGGAAAGAGAAGCGGTAGAAATGGAAAAAAGATTATCAGAAAAAAGAAGCGGTAAAAAATAGGGATTGGGCTTTATGGTGCCGCCTGTTTTTCTGTCATAATTTTTGTACCTACCGCACTTGCAGCAGATTGGTTTTTGCTTTAGAGTTGAATTGTTTTTTAGCGGATAAAAGCAAAAATTAAAGAGCTGCACCAACCGCACAAACAAAAACATATGCCATAAAAAGCAGTCGGAAGCTATATCGCATAAGTTTGGCTTTACGCAATGCAGGGCGACATAGGTACATTGAACATTACAGCATCTAATAAACTTTTGTGGTAAATGGAAAGTGTTTGCTTCTAAAACATGCACAGCGCAAAGCCAGCGGCACCTTATGCGAAATAGTCAACAAAAGCCCAAGCCGACAGTTGCCGTTTTTTCAATTACTTCATACATCATTCTGTCTTTCTTATTGATTCTTCTCTACCAAAAACCTGCGAGGTCGTATTTTAAAGCTTCTGGTTTGCCTATTCGGGTGAACGGGGGCTCGGCGAGCTCTTCTATTATTTTCTTAATTCGATTGATCGTAGTACTGTTGCAGGCCTATTCATGTTGTTCGAGTTGCTTTTTTGTAAGATCGGTAAGAGTTACTTTATACTGGCCCATACATTTTTAGGATCAATCTCAGTTCTGTTTTTGCTGGATGAGCTGGCTTTAATCATCTTGACAAATTCAGGATCGTAGGGTGATTTTTCCACTTTGATGCCTTTATGGCATCTCGACATTTCTGTGATCAGCTCTTTGAGTACTTGAGCTGATTTGCTCCGCATATCCAACTTTAGAATGAGAGTTTCCATGATTTTTGAGGGATGTTCATTTCAACCCAATGTACAAAAACCCTTACCGGATTTTTGTTTTGTCATTAAATTTTGGACAGGTTTTCTTGCCTGAGGCCGCGAACGACTCTCTGTTGCGTGTTTGGACCAGTATCGCAGTCTTTTTTCCATCATAACCGCATTTGCCCGCAAGGCTGCGCGTATCAAAACAGACTATACAGGCACAGTCTTGAAATTATTGACAGGCAGATTATCAACGACATCGGAGTAACGGCTTATGAAAAATATGTGGTAAATTGGGACGGTTTGATCCCCGCCCACTTGAGCACGACGCAAAATACCGGCACATTTGTTCGAACAGTTGTAGGTTTTTGCGGAGCGAAAGCTGTACAAGTGTAAATCCCGCTTTTTTGCGGGAAGTACGATGCCCTCAACCGCATCCGCAAAGCCTTTTACCCCCAAGACCTCGACAACCAGCGAAAGGTGCTGGAGCCGAAATACAACAAGGGCGGCGCCCTTGACTCTCTGAAACTGGATGCTACCAAGCACCTAGCGGCTGCCGCGGAGCATTCTATCCGAAAGTAAATACTGAGCGGGTGTACATCGATGAGATTTTACGGCCGCAGCATTGCAAATGCGGCTGAGCGGGTCATTACAATACATTCTACCTGAAGGATGGCAATTCTTCACTCGTATCGCACCGCATTGGCAATAATTTGGACGATTTGACGCCGCCCATTAAATACAATATTGAAGATCACACTTCGGCTATGCTCAGTGCAGGCCTGGGTAACAGAAGTTGACCTTACTTCGTCCAATTCTCTACTTTCAATCCTTGAATTCTTATAAATTCTTTTTCATTGTTTGTGACCAATGTCAATCCCATAGCTTTAACATGGGCTGCGATCAAAGTGTCTAACGGACCTATTGGTGTTCCTTTTTTCTCAAGGTCTGCTCTGATACTTCCATATTCGATTGCTGCAGTCCCGTCAAAATCTGCTATTTCTAATGGCAATAAGAATTCTATCAATGCCTGCTCATTCTTATCAGGCTGATTGCTTTTTTTTATTCCATACTGTAATTCAGCCAATGTGATGGACGAAATACCAATACTTCCCAATGGAAGTTCTTTAAATTTATCGAAAACCTATAAGGGCTTTTTCTTTATCAGATAGATGCAAATATTCGTATCCAGAATAAACTTCATTCGTCAAAAAATTCTCGTGATTGTTGGTCGGGCTGATGGCGATCTTCCATAAAATCATCTGAGAAATTATTCAGACTGTCAGCCATACCCTGCCACGGATTGTGAAAGGGTATTATGTATATGGTGTTTCCAACCTTTTTTAAATAAACTTTATCATCGTTAATTTTTAAGTTGTCCGGAATTTTGATCATCTGTGAGCCCGCTATATCCTGAATATTTATTGCTTCAAAAGCCATAGTTTATTTTTTTTTTACTAAAATACGAAATTTATTGAGCGTTGGTTGACCTCCTGTTAAATTGGTAATTCAAGTTTCGCACGCTTACAAAGAGTGCACTCGAGTAGATTCAATCGGGCATTGAGTTAAGTATAGCACAATGGTCAGGTCCCTGCCACGCCGAGGGCGTGGAAAGGGACCAGGTTTACAGGTATAAATGATGTGCTAAACTTGGGTTGGTAATTACCTCCCTGGGCTCGGTGAGCATGCTGCCCGGTTGGCAATGAGCAATTTATTTAATTAGCAATAAGCAATCTGCAATTGTCATCAAACATATCACTCCTCCCCATCTGTCGTTTTCCTTAACCGCATCAACACCCGCTTTCCTGACATCAATTCCAAATGCCCTTCTGAGGAAAATTGATAGGTACTGACCCTTTTCAATGTTTCCAGAAAATGGAGTTCGGCCATTCCTTCACAATATTTTCGCGTAAGCGCAAAGGGCTGAATGAATTTCAGATTTGAATCGTTTTTTTTAAATTTTCCTTTAAAAGTGTTGCAACCCGTAAATCCACTGACTCCTGCGGTTTCAGTTTTAAAAAGCATCATGGGTTTTCGGCCTGGATACATGTCTTCAAAACTTTCCAGAGGTTGCGAAATAAATTGGAGTTCCCAGGCGCCCTGGAGGCTGTTTGCATCGGAAACTACTTGTTCTTCTGCGGGTTCCCTGGTTGTTTTGATGTCCTTATCGGGAAGTTGATCTGCCAGATAGAGATAGGGCAAGGGCATGTGGTGAACGAAAATCTTTTCCGCGCTGTTGGGATACTGCGCATAGTAACCGGAATCGGCCAACAGGACTACAAAATTTCCGGTGCGCACGTAGTTGTTGCTCTGGTAAAAATCCGGTGCTTCAAATCCTTCAATAGCCTTCGACACGGATTTGGATGCCACTTCCCCCAGATATTTTTGGTAATTCTTTTGTGCTTGGCGCGTGGGCTTGTCGAGGCTGTTGTACACCTTGTTCAACACAATCTTATTCGGAAATTTTTGCGCGTTGATCATCGTCCGGGCAGTCACAAAGGGGTTGGTTTTGTTGAAATCGTCTGTGGTCTGTATCGACATGGGAACTTCCGGAACCCAATCCGCGCTGTTTACGACGTTGAAAGCCCATCCAAATTGGGTCATGGCCTCGTATTCATAAGCAAAATAGAGGTTGCCGGGCTTGGGTCCGGCGCTGCAGTAGGTTTTAAATTGAATATCTATAGGTATATCACCGACCAGCTGCAGCTGTCGCAAATAGGCTGTGAGCAGGTAGGTGATGCCAGCTCCCTGACTGTGACCTGCGAGGATGAAATCCCTGACGCCTTCCTGATAGAGTGAGTCGATTTTTGGAAGGATGTCTTTCGACAAAATGGCCATACCGATCAGCCAACCTATGTGGACTGCTGCTTCCGGCGACTGGGCGACGGTGTATTCAAATGTTTCTGTTTCCGAAAGTTGCAACGAACCTTTTGCGGGAACCATGGCCGCGTAAAAATTGGCCAGCCAACTGGCGCTGTTGGCTGTCGTGCCCCGGGTGCTGATCACCGCGACGGGATGTTCTTTGTGCATCCATAAATCCCAGAGGTTGTCAAGTCCGGCCACTTCCGACCGGTATACCTGATGGTAATGTTCGGGTTTGGGTACGATTCCAAATACCTCTTCATTACCGAAGGCACCTGAAATCCGAATCATTTCAATGCACTCTTCCTTGTCAAAACCCGGTGATAGGTGCTGCGAAAATCCCGCGACCGAACAACTTACCACAATTACAATGATGAACCATTTCATAAACCTTCATTTTAATCTCCACGGACAACATGAAGCGAAGAAAAACATTGTTGGCGACATTTCAATTTTAATCAATGAATTCTTACGACGTACCGACTTACTAACTCAAGTTTTGCACATCATTTATGTGAAGTATGGAAGTGAAGAGTATTGCAACTGAACCTCAAAATAGATAACTTACCTAGTGATTTAGTACAAAAGTGGAAAATAAAATTTCACTGAATATCTAATTTAAAAATTTGTATCCTGCAAGATAAGTTACACAATACTATTTAAAATCAGAATAATATAAGAAGAAATCAATTTTTTGAATGTATGTGAAACTTGAGTAAATAATTCCTCCCCGCGATAGGCCATTGATGAATAAGCTGTTGACGGATCAGGTGGCTTTCTATTGTAACCCCCTCTACTCTGAAAACCTTACGATTTCCAGAAAAAATCCCCAAAGTTTTTAATCTAGTAATGGTTATTCCAAGAGCTGCCCAAAACTATGGATTGTTAGCATTTGCCCAAAATGCATTTCTATCAGGTAGTCAAACCTTGCTTCTCAGTATTTGCAATGCTGCGACTGCATCTTCGTGTTTCGCGTTCAATCAAAAACAAAAATAGATCGACGATGACTTGGATTGTTTATGATTATCGCCGATCAAATCTCTGGTCAACAAGCGATAAAGACGAAGCATAAAGACGCTAAATAAATTTGCAAATTATTGTATTTCTCAGCAGAAAATTTCGCTAAAAATCTCTCTCATGTGGACAAATACCGTTCATATTGAATCGGTTGTTTTTTGTCTTGGCTTTTGTACAATGTATATTTTGAAGAATCATTTAGCAAACATAAAATGAATCTTACCGAAATATTAAATTTCAACATTTAGGAATCAACCCGTTATGTGATAATTATCTTCACTATATGAACGACTACAACCTACACCCTACGGCCTATAGTCTACAGCGACGTAGGGACCTATTGATGTTCTATTTCACATCGTCAGTCCCGGCAACGGGCCTGTAAACGACAGGCCAGGGGGAAGCAAACGGAGCCCCACCAACCCTCCCCGCTCCGACTTAAACATTTTTTATTAAACCCAATACACCCGTTTTGACTTACTGCTTTCCAATTTTTGCTTTTTGCCTTTTGTCTTTGTCTGCAAATGCCCAGGGGTTCAATCTGGTGCCAAATGGTGGCTTCGAAGAACGCTCTGCTTGCCCTCCGACCAACAGTGCTATTGAAAATGCACCGCCTTGGTACAATCCCAATAAATTGCCCTCGCAAGTGGTTGCGGAGGCTACGCCGGATATTTTTCATCAGTGCGTTGTTGTAAATTCAGAACCATGCCCTTATCCCGAAAACTTCATTTTGGATCCATGGCTCTTTGGTGTGCCAACCAACTCTTGGGGATGTCAAGAACCATTCGAAGGAGTAGGTTATGCCGGAGCATATTTTTTTACACCCGGAATACCACCTCTTTTCGAGTATCGGGAATATCTGGCTGTTGGCTTAATTGAACCTCTTCAAGCTGGTGTAGAATACCAGGTTACTTTCCTTGTTTCACTCGCTGAACGAATGAGTAAAGCAATTTGGAACTTTCAGGTTCTTTTTTCACCCGATTCCCTACAACAGCCTGCAATAGGTTATATGAATCAGGTACCACAACTAAATGGACAAAATGGTCAATATGTGACTAATAAAGATGGTTGGACTCTGCTTTCGTGGAATTATATTGCAGATGGTACTGAAAAGCATTTATGCATAGGTAACTTTCAATCCAATGCTGACATAGATACGGTCAATGTAGTAGAAGGAAGTAATTTGTTTTTCTTTAATGCAGCTTACTACTATATTGATCAGGTAAGCATTTCTTCCACAGTAAATGGACTGTTCCTATCCAATGGGAGCGAGCAAATCAGCGTATTTCCAAATCCTACTTCACAACTGTTGAACTTTAGAATAAATGACTACAGTTTTGAACGAATTGATATTATAGATTTGTTAGGACGAACCTACCCTATTAATTCATGGAATTTCAATAATGGAAATATTGCCATCGACGTAAGCAATTTCTCTTCAGGCGTTTACTTGATCAATATTGTAGATAATCACAGAAATGTTAGAAACGCAAAATTTGTAAAGCAGTAAATCAAAGTGTGTATTTAAATTTTTTACTAATGAAAACCATTATAAGAATTACCATTCTCAGCCTGTTATTTCTCTCACCAGCCATCGCTGGGGCACAATTTTGGCAATTAACCGGGAACTCCGCAGGAAGCGGAGACTTTGTCGGCACCAGCAACCTCCAGGATTTACGCTTTGCCACCGATGGCTCAGTGCGCATGACCCTTTCACAATCAGATGCCAATTTGGGACTTAACGCTGCGCCACTGAGTAATGTAAATTTTCGCATTCTTCAAAACCAATTGGTGGGGTTGCAAATAAATTCATCCTCCACAGGGGCCAATATTGCAGGAGCTCGATTTCTTGTAAATACCGCCAGCTCAGGAACTCCATTTACCGCATCGAATAATGGTGTGAATTCTGAAATTATAACCACAGGCTCAAACCTGGGCGTAAACCGTGGATTTGCCACTGTGGTAAATTCAAGAGCTGCCCAAAACTATGGATTGTTAGCATTTGCCCAAAATGCATTTCTAACGGGAACTGAAACTCCTCAATCGTATAATATTGGTGCCAGGGGAATTGCTCTGAATGTTTTACCTAATGAGCAGGCCGGTGTAAATTTCGGAGTCATTGGTGAGGCATGTGGTGCCCGTATAAATATAGGACTTTATGGTAGCGACAAACCTACTGATACCCAACAACAATCCTGCGTTGTGACGTCAAGTCAGCAAAATTGGGCGTTATATCTCATAGGAAATGTTCAAGTCTCAGGCGCAGCTATTGCTCCATCGGATGAAAACCTGAAGCAAAATATCACTGACTTGCAAGGGGCAACCGAAATACTCAGTCAAATAAGCGCTAAAACCTACGAATTCAAAACTGAGGAGTACGACTTTCTTTCACTGCCTCAAGGAACCAGATTTGGACTTATTTCTCAACAGGTTGAAGAAGTTCTGCCAACTTTGGTGATGGACTACACCCATCCGGCAATGTCCAATACTGAAAATGAACAGATTTCGCCCGAAGTAGTCATAAAAGGTATAAACTATGATCAATTCATCCCAATTCTTATCGCTGCATTCAACGAGCAAAGCACCTTGTTAAATTCCAAAAGCGAGGAAGTTATTGAACTTCAATCAGAAGTGGAAGACTTACAATCCCAACTCCAGCTAATGCAACAACAAATGGCTTCTATGATCACCGTTGTGCAGGCTATGCAAGCCAAAACGAATAACTGTTGCAATGATGGCAGCACCGGTTCACTAACCTCACCTGCTGAAACTAATGACAGAGTGAAACTCTTACAAAACACGCCCAACCCCTTTGACACAAGTACCCGCATAGATTTCACACTACCTGCTGACGCAAATTTAGTATTGGAACTGAGTGATGCGCAGGGTCGTCCACTGCGCACGCTCTTAGACGGACAAATGCATGCCGGCCCACAAAGCGTAATGTTCGATGGCAGCTCCCTCGCATCGGGAATGTATTTTTATACGGTGTATTCCAATGGTGAAATAATCACCAAAAAGATGGTGAAAAAGTGACAGTCTGATAGATTTTGGTTTGCATGCTGGATTTCAGAACCGCTGGAGGCTGAGTAACATCGAAGCCACAGCGGTTTTTGTAAAGTCATCGCAGTATTGCGACTGAACCTTAAAAGAGATTACGTATAGTGGCAAAAGCGGAAAATAAAAATCCCGAAACGTCAAAGCGTTCCGGGATCCTAATTCACTTTAATTTCTCTTAAAGCACCGTCATTTTTGCTGTAAAGCGGCTTTCATTTAAATCAAAAACGACGATGTAAATTCCACTGTTCAGAATACCGGTTTCCAGGGGGATGTTTTCTCCGGATCTGGCTGATACCTGGGTGGCGAATATCAGGCGACCGCTGAGATCGTAGAGTGACAACTGACCATTTCCCGAAAGGGGCGAAAGAATATTGAAATCACCGCGGTTGGGATTGGGGAAAAGTTCGAGTCGGTTGGTAAAGGTGTTTTCAGTGGAACTGATAATACATGCTCCACAGGATGAAAAACAAGTGAGTGGGAGTATTGTATTCGATGAAGGCATTTCGAGTATCCGGTTGAATCCACCAAAACCATCGGACTCGCCGCAAGCGGCAGGCACATCCTCATCGTTGTCAAATGATGCACCATTCAAATATTTCCAAAGTACGGTGGTGCCCGTTTCAATTACTGCGCTGAAAGTATAAATGTCATTTCCTGCATCCGTCATGTTCACAGGCGTAAAACCGTTGAAACTGCCCGCGATGAATATTCCCGCCGGGTCGATGGTTCCCAGCTCTGATGCATCCACCTGAAATACAAGGTTGTAGAGGTCATCGGGATTTACGCAAGTGCTGCAGGATGAAAAACAAACCAGATTAAGCACGGCGTCTTCTGCGGGAACGATAAATAATCGGTTCAGACCGCCGAGACCGTCAGCAATCCCACAAGCGGGAGGTACCGCTTCCTGCTCATTGTAAGTCGGTCCGTTGAGGTATTTCCATCGCAAAGGCTGTCCCGCCGGGGCGTTGATGGTATGTTCATAAATGCCATTGCCTTGATCGATCATGGCTTCGGGTATGAATTCTGAAAAATTGCCTCCGATGAATATTCCCTCGGGATGAATTTCTTCTACCTGTGAAGCATCCACACGCAGTGTTACGCTGTAAAAACTCAATGCGCCACAAGGTTCGCATGCTGCAAAACAAACGTTGTCGAGAACCACATCCTCCGCAGGCATTTCGAAACTTCGATTGAAACCACCAAATCCATCATCCACGCCACAAATTCCGGGAACACTCTCCGCACCATCAAATGAATTCCCGTTCAAAAATTTGAACAAAACCGTGGTTCCTGCTTCAATCTGAGCCGTGAACGTGTAATTTAGAATACCAACGTTTGTCATTGGCTGGGGCGTGTAATTGTTGAAATTTCCTGCGATGTGAACACCATTTTGATCAAAGTCAAAAATTTGCGAGGCGTTCACCCGAAAGGTCAGTGTGTATTCTTCTATCACAGCGCACACAGCGCAAGTGGCATAACAAACCAGATCGAGAATCACGCTTTCCTGAGGCACCAGCAGCTCGCGGTTGCCGAAATCACCGGTTCCACAAGCGGCAGGGGGATTTTCATAAGCCTCCCCATTTCTGAATTTGTATTCGATAGATGAGCCAGGCAATAAATCAACTGTTACTTCGTAGATGTCGCTTCCCAAATTTACCATAGGCAAAAAGGCAAAACCATTAAAACTTCCTGAAACCCCCACGTTGCCGGAAACGTTCTCATTGGTCATGTCGACCTGAAAAGTAATGCTCGCGTTCTGAGCCATCAGCGGAAAGCTTAAAAGATTTATAAATAACACAAGAAAGGAAAATTGTTTCATAGCTGTTCTTTAAAATTATTTGTAAAATATTGGTTTTTATCGTTATGTCTTGCAGCAAAAGTAAGCTATCATATCCAGTCCGATTGTTGATGATACCTTTTTTTAATGAATGGGTTTCTTATTAAGCAAAAGATTTTCTTCAAATAGTCCTGAAATGTCCATCTGGATTTTCCGAAAACGCCTTTTATTACAATTATCTTGCACTTTTCGCCCCCTCTTATATTGCGATTTCAGCATTTTCGCCAAATGAGCCGTAATGGCAGCCACATTTCAGGCCGAATACAGCCGCAAATCGGGCTTTCTTAGATTGATCAAAAGATTATCTTCGCACCGAAAATGGGAAGGGTACAAGATAAAGTGGTTTGGATTACCGGAGCGAGCTCAGGTATTGGCCTTGAAATGGCCAGACAGCTCAGTGCCCGCGGTTCAAAACTTATCTTGTCAGCCAGAAGACTTGATGTTCTTGAAAAAATCAAATCGGAATTGAAAAATCCCGTGGATGTACTCATCCTTCCCCTCGATCTTACAAAGCCGGAAGGCTTTGAGGATGCCATCAGTCAGGCCTTCAGTCGGTTTGGGAAGATTGATCTGCTCTTCAACAATGCTGGCATCAGCCAACGATCGTATGTAATCGACACGGATATCTCCGTAGACCGGCAGATTATGGAGGTGAATTATTTCGGTACCATCGCATTGACAAAGGCCATTTTGCCGCGTATGCTCGCGCAGGGTGGGGGCCACTTTGCGGTGGTTACCAGCCTTACCGGCAAATTTGGTTTTGGGGTGCGCTCGGCTTATGCCGCTTCGAAACACGCACTTCACGGTTTTTTTGAATCACTGTATATCGAGTTGCAGGACAAAGGAATACGGGTGACACTGATTTGTCCCGGCCCTGTGAAAACGCCTATTTCCATCAATGCCCTTGATGGCAGCGGAAAAGCGACCGGAATAATGGATGAAATGCAGGAAAAAGGTATGCCCGTTGACAAAGCGGTAAAAGCCATCATTCAGGGCATTGAAAATGACAAGCGGGAAGTAATAATTGGTAATTTCAAGTCGCATCTCGCAGTAAAATTAAAAGCATTTTTACCGGGCGTATTTTTGCGTATGGCCATCAGACAAAATCCCAGGGGAGCTGTAAAATAGAACAAAGCATGGAAAAGCACATTTGTGGTATTCAGCAGGTAGGCATCGGCACAGACGACTTGCATCGCGACTGGAAATGGTACAGATCTGTGTTTTCAATGGACATCCGGATTTTTGAAGATGCGGCGGAGGCTCCTCTGATGACGCGCTATACCGGGGGTGAAGTGCACAAGCGAGTCGCTGCATTGGCACTCAATATGCAGGGAGGTGGTGGTTTTGAGATTTGGCAGTACACCAGCCGTCGACCGCAGGCGGCAGATTTCACACTGGAGTTGGGTGATACGGGCTTTCTTGCCGTGAAAATGAAAACGCGCAATGCCCAAAAAGCGCGGGAAAATTTTAAGGCCCAGGGCGTTGATTTTCTAACGGAAATCGCTAAAAATCCGGCAGGCGATCTTCACTTTTTTGTTTCAGATAAAAATGGGTACTGGTTTGAAATTGTCGAAAGCAAAAACTGGTTTCAAGCTGAAAACCAAACGACGGGCGGTGTGTATGGCGCTGTAATCGGCGTCACCGACATGGAGAAGAGCATTGGTTTTTACCGTGATTTACTGGGGTTCAATAAGATTCTGAGCGATACCTCGGGAACTTTCGATGATTTGAAATCTCTGAAAGGTGGCGCTTCACAGTTCAGACGAGTTATTCTTGCGCAGGCTACCCAGGGTGTCGGTCCGTTTAGTCCGCTTTTGGGCAAAAACCAGATCGAATTACTCCAGCCTCTTGACAACACTGGGCGCAAAATTTTCGCCAACCGCTATTGGGGCGATTTGGGGTTCATCCACCTTTGTTTCGACGTGAAAGATATGTCGGGTCTGAAAGAAAAAGCCGCGCGTTTAAAATTTCCTTTTACCGTCGACAGTGCCGATTCCTTTGATATGGGCAAGGCTGCAGGTCGTTTTAGTTATGTGGAAGACCCGGATGGTGCCCTGATCGAATTTGTGGAAACGCATAAATTTCCGATCGTCGAAAAATGGGGTTGGTTTTATGATTTGCGGAAACGCAAACCGGAAAAATCTCTTCCGAGGTGGCTTCTGAGTTGCTTCCGGTTTAACCGGATGAAGGTCTGAGCTAAGCCGATGTTTTCTTTTGGCGAATCAGCCAAATCCCTGCCAGGGTGATTGTTACAGAACAGATGATGAGCAGCATTGCTTTCCCCGTTTCCGGTAAAATGCCTTCCGGAAAAAAGTACAATCCCAACAATGGAAGGTATGCCGCCGCTGACAACATTCCCACAAGGGTGTTCTGGAATCTGCGTTTTTTGCCCAGCAAAAGGGTGTAAAGGGGTGGCAAAATCATCATTTCCGCGAAAGCGAGCAAAACCAGAATCAGCGCAATCGCAAAAAGGCTGCTGTGGACGCCCGCGAAATTTCCCGAAAGCAAGACCGCCCCGAGCAGCAGATCAAGTGCAAAAATGGCGATTATAAGACCCTGGCCCATGCGGCGCATCACATTGCCCGGACGAAGGGTGAGCAAGGCGCCACCTGCAAAAAAGACCACGGCCGTAATGATTCCGGCCGCCATATTGGCAAATCGACCCACTTCTCCATCGTTGAAATTCACTTCGAGCCAGTTGAACATATCGGTTTGGCGGGAAAAATAAACCGTCCAAAACAAGGCGTGGATAACGAAAAGAAAAATCCCAAATCGATCGGAATTCTTCATTTTACTGCGAGGTTTCCCGGTCATATTTTCCACCGAAGCGGGAAGCGGCCTCTCGGCAAAAATCTTATGAATCGCAAGGATGTACACGTGTCCCAGCATCATGGCAATTCCGCAAATCATCAAACCTTGTCGCCAGTGAATGAAGCCGGAAGCGATGCCCACCACGAGCAAACCCGAAGAGACGGAGCCGCCGTAAATGGCTGCGAAGTAATATGAAAACCCCGCATCGAGATATTTTTTGCGGCCCCGGTATGAAGCTGCCAAACGCGTGAAGCTGGCCGGAACAAATGTGGCCGTGCCAATACCCACCAAAATAAGTCCGATGAGATCGGCCGCCTGGTTGTCGAAGGCACAAATAAAATATCCGACCCCCAGCGCGAATCCACCCCAGATGATGGCCAGTTTTGGGCGTAGACCCAGATCGATCAACAAACCGCCCGGGATTTGAACCAGAACCAGACTTGCCACCAAAATTTCGTACGTGAATCGCGTGTCTGTGAGGGCAGCATCGCCGGCTTTTTCGAAAAGGTAATAAACCAGAATGCTTCGCGCACCGTGGTGTGCAAAACGTTCAAAGAATTTGGAAATTGAAAAAAGCCAGAGCGCTTTGGGATGCGGACTAACCGCTCTGGGCAGCGAGGCCTCATCGATGATGGGGTCCGGTCGATCCCAATCTTCTATCATACCGCGAGCGGCTTATCAGGGTTTTTGACCAGCCATTCCCGGATGAGCGGTTGTCGACCGATTGTTCTGGTTATGAAATCTTTGCGCAGATCGAGTCCGCGCGCGGGAGAATATTCCCGGCCATAAAAAATGATTTGCAGGTGGAGCTTGTTCCATTTTTCTCTGGGAAAAAGGCGCTTGGCATCGGCCTCGGTGCGCTCCACATTTTTTCCGGTGGTGAGTCCCCACCGGTAGATGAGGCGGTGAATGTGGGTGTCAACCGGAAAAGCCGGCACCCCAAAAGCCTGTGACATGACCACCGAGGCGGTTTTGTGCCCCACACCGGGCAGCGATTCGAGATAGGTCCAGTCGGCCGGCACATCGCCTGCATGGTCCGTCACGAGCATTTCCGAAAGGCGGTGAATGGCTTTGCTTTTGGCTGGAGAAAGCCCGCAAGGCCGGATAATTTCCTTGATTTCCTCCACAGACAGTTGCATCATCTGGTGCGGGTTGTCCGCTTTCGCGAAAAGATGGGGAGTGACCAGATTTACCCGCACATCGGTGCATTGCGCCGAAAGCAAAACAGAAACGAGGAGGGTATAAGCATCTTTGTGGTCCAGGGGCACAGGCACTTCCGGATATAAGCGTTCCAGAGATTCCATCACGAAAATGGCTTTTTCACTTTTGGTCATGGCCTGAGCGTATCCGTTTTTTTGCGGCTGTGCAACACGGTTGTTTCAATATTACCGCCTTGTTTGAGGTGCACCATGTGGGTTTGTGCGTCGTAAATTTCCATGATCATGGAATTGGTAACATGCAAAGCGGGATATGGTTTTGTCTCATTCGACTCGAGATACAACCAGGTAACATCCAATTCTGTTTCCCGGCCAATGATGTTCAGGGGCATTTTTTCTGCAGGTGTTGCACCTAGATTTACGTGTTTGAAAACATATGCAAATATCAGGGAGTCGACTTTTGAATTTTCATTTTTTGTGCCGATTTTGAGATTGTCCTTTCCGGAAAAACGTTCGACCGCCAATTCAAGATCATCTGTGAAAACTTTGATGGTCAATTCATAGCGTTTTTCCTTGTCATTAAACGCAATGTCTGTCAATCCCACATAGAATTCATGAATTCCGTTCAAACCAAAAATGGCGAGACAAAAAAGGAGGAGGGAATGGCGGTGAAGGGACATGGGTCAAATGTACAACGCAAATCAGGATTTGTGTCTGGGCATTCCGTGCGCACTCCCTTCGGTCGAAAGTCCAATATCGTCGTTGCACTTCTTTTGTAAACCCGCCGCGCGCTGGTTCGTGTCCAAAGAAAACGAGCCGCCTGCGGCTCAAAAAAAGCCACCAGTGGCCTTAAAAGTTTGCCACGAATGCCACTAATGCACACGAATAAAAAAAGGTGGTCCGACAAACACATTTTTAAAAGTATAATATCTATATTGGTTACTTCTAAATGATTACCACATGGCT
>JBBSDD010000014.1:0-15419 GCA_038249755.1 Flavobacteriales bacterium
AAGCAGTTCTATCACTGCTTTGGTTGTGGCGCGCATGGAACGGCGATCGGTTTTCTCATGGAGTACTCCGGCCTCGGTTTCATTGATGCCATCAAGGAATTGCGCGAAGGCGATAATGACTACATCGATCCGGCCAATATTTCTCAGGATGAAGTTTTGGAAAACAAGGAATTTACCAATGTTCGGTTTGAAGACCTGGACGAAAGGTAAATTTTGATTCAGATTTGAGATCCTCTTGAGACAAATAAGTCTGCAAGCTCAAAAGCCTCTTCGGGGGCTTTTTTGTTTTGAGAAATACGGGTCATTAGAAGTCAAACAGCGCATCTTTCCATCGCCCAATATTGGTTCAATTCACCAGTGGTCATGTGCAGAACTTGTGAAAACTGAATTTGGAATATCAGATGTAAAGTCAGGTGATCGCATACCCATAGGATAAACATTCGGTTGATATAAAACTTCTTATCATTCTTATAAATAACATATTAAGATATACTAAAATTGAATTGATCGCATATATCCTTTCCAATAAAGCATGCTCTTTCATTGGTTATTTACAGGATCGCAATTAACAAAAATCTGTGCAAAATTATGCGGATTACTCTGTCGATCAACTTTCAAATAAGCGGTACTTTTAAGGGGCCTGAAACGATCTCTCACCGATTCTATGAAAGTTACTTATTACGGACATTCCTGTTTTGGCCTGGCGGTAAACGAACACAATATTTTGTTTGACCCATTTATTACACCCAATGAGCTGGCCAGAAACAAAGTGGATGTGTCTGAAATTGAGGTGGATTTCATGTTGATCACGCACGGTCATTTTAGTCATATCACTGATGCCGTATCCATTGCTAAACGAACAAATTGCAGGGTGATTGCCAATTTTGAAATAGCGGAGTGGCTCAAGGCCAAAGGTTTAAAAAAAGTACACCCGGTAAACTTAGGCGGCTTTGTGAATCTGCCATTTGGCAAAATAAAATATGTAACTGCTGTTCATAGTAGTATGCTTCCCGACGGAACTTACGGAGGTAATCCTGGTGGTTTCGTCATTGATTTTGGCGACCTTTGCATTTATTTTGCCGGAGATACCGCGTTAACGCTCGATATGCAATTGATCCCGAGGCAATTTGACGTGAATCACACCTTTTTGCCCATCGGAGACAATTTCACCATGGGCGTGGAAGATGCCATCATTGCAGCGGAGTTTGTGAAATGCAAAAGCGTAATTGGAATGCATTATAATACGTTTCCTTACATCGTAATTGATGAGGCTGAAGCAAAACTGAAATTTGAAAGTGCCGGGGCAAACCTGACGCTTATGGAAATAGGAGAAACAATAGAATTGTAATTATGGGAAAAGTAATCTGTGTAGCCAACCAAAAAGGAGGCGTTGGAAAAACCACGTCAGCCATCAATATCGCTGCCTGTCTCGGTGTGTTGGAATACAAAACTCTGCTCGTGGACGCTGATCCACAGGCGAATGCCACAAGCGGTGTGGGTATAGATCCGAAAACGATCAAAACCAGCATCTACGAATGTCTCATCAACGATGTGGATGTGAGGGACATTATTATTCAAACGAGCAATCCCAACCTCGATCTGATTCCTGCCCACATCGACCTCGTAGGTGCAGAAATAGAAATGATCAGCTTGCCAAACCGCGAACAAATGATGAGACATGCCCTGAAGCAGGTGCGTGAAACCTATGATTTTATCATAATCGACTGTTCGCCCTCCCTCGGATTGATTACGGTAAATGCCCTCTCGGCGGCCGATTCTGTGATTGTGCCTGTGCAGTGTGAATACTTTGCGCTCGAAGGTCTGGGCAAATTGCTGAATACAATCAAGATTGTTCAGTCGCGTTTGAATACGGACCTGGCCATTGAAGGAATTCTTCTCACCATGTTCGACAGCCGGTTGAGATTGGCCAATCAGGTGGTGGAAGAGGTGAAAATGCATTTCCAGCAATTGGTTTTCAATACAGTCATACACCGCAACACGCGTTTGGGAGAAGCCCCGAGTCATGGAGAAACCATCATCATGCACGACGCTTCCTGCAAAGGTTCAATCAATTACCTCAACCTGACACGCGAATTGTTACAAAAGAATGATCTGACCCGCATCCGGACAGAAGACAAGATGATCGAGCTCGAGAATGATTAAGAAAAAAGCATTGGGACGCGGATTGAGCGCATTGCTCGAAAATGTGGAAACTGATATTACGTCAGGCGTACAAACAGAAAAGGCTTCACGCTTGCTCGGTTCCGTGGCGATGCTCCCGGTATCGGTCATTGAAGCCAACCCGTTTCAGCCCAGAACGGTATTTGACGAAGAGTCACTACTCGAATTGGTACAGTCCATTAAAGAACTCGGCATCATACAGCCGGTTACCGTTCGGAAAATGGGGTATGACCAATTTCAGCTCATCAGCGGGGAGCGTCGTTTTCGCGCTTCTCAGATTGCCGGACTCACCGAAATTCCGGCCTACATCCGCGTGGCCAATGATCAGGCCATGCTCGAAATGGCCCTTGTGGAAAATATCCAGCGTCGAAATCTCGATGCCATTGAAATTGCGATTTCGTATCAGCGTCTCATCGATGAATGCAGCCTCACACAGGAGGCATTGAGCGAACGCGTAGGTAAAAAACGGGCCACGATCACCAATTACATCAGGTTGCTGCGTCTGCCTCCGGAAATTCAGATGGCATTGCGGAAGAATGAAATCACCATGGGACATGCGAGGGCCCTGTTGAGTTTTACAGATGAGGCTGAGATGCGCACGGCTTTCGCCAAAATCACCAAAGAAGGATGGTCTGTCAGACAATTGGAGCAGGCCACACAGGAGGCCCGCACAACCGCCAGGAAGCCGAATGACACCTCGATTCCACTTTCGTTTGAACATCAGAAAATCAAGTCAGATTTAATAGATAAATTTGGTACCAAAGTTGCGTTAAAGCGCGACCAAAAGGGCGCCGGCAAAATTGAAATTGCCTTCCATTCTGACGATGATTTACGACGGATTATTGAGAAACTCGAACTTTAAAATTCCAGCCTTTGCGGCTTTGTTGCTCATCCTTGTTTTTACACCTGCTTTCATACAGGCCCAAACAGACAGCACCTCCACACCTCCTCCACCTCCGGTGATTGAAACGGAAACCCCCGTGGGCATTGTATCAGGAGAAGCGGTGAGTCCGCCACTTCCACTCACATCAAAGTTTCACAGCCCCCGCAAAGCATCTATTATGTCAGCAGCCCTGCCGGGACTCGGTCAGGTATACAACCGCAAGTACTGGAAAGTGCCTATTATATATGCTGGTTTCGGTGTGGCGGGCTGGTATCTCAGAGACAACCTGCAAAAGATAGATCTCTATAAAAGTGGGATCGTTGCGCTAATTGATGATGATCCGAACACAACAAATACCACAGGTTTTAACCGCCAACAACTGGATATATTGTTGGAACAACATACCCAATGGCGCGATCTCTCTTACATCGCCCTTGCCGCTATATATATTCTCAATATCGTCGATGCCAGTGTGGATGCCCACTTGTTTTATTTCGATGTATCGCCCGATATCTCTTTGAATGTGAGTCCTTACCTCGGGCCAATGGCCTGGAGAGCTACAGGATTGACATTAACCCTTAAATTGTAACTTCACCGCCCGGGAAGAATAGTACTTATGCGCATTGCTTTGGTAGGTTACGGTAAAATGGGGAAGCGAATTGAAACGCTTGCCAGCGAGAATGGTGATGAAATATCCCACCGCATCACCACCTCCAACATGGCTGAAATTTCGACCATCCAAAACACAGATGTGATCATTGAATTTACGCGTCCCGATGCTGCCATTGAAAATTATAAAATGCTTGCTCCGCTTGGGATTCCCATCGTGACAGGCACCACCGGTTGGAACAAGGATTTGACGGAAGTCGAAAAACTCGTAGAAAAATATAAAATTCCATTTTTTTACGCCAGCAATTTTTCTGTAGGAATTCATATCACGCTCGCTATCAATAATTATCTGGCCGCAATGATGAAAAGATTTCCTGACTATGATGCGCGCATCGAAGAATGGCATCACACCGAAAAGAAAGACGCGCCGAGCGGCACCGCCATTGCACTTGCTGAAGGTTTGATAAAAAACCATACGGGCTATGCAGCATACGGCATGACTGCCCGCAATGCCGGCGAAAAAACATTGCCCGTCATTTCCCACCGGGAAGATGAAATACCCGGCACCCACGAAATAATCTATCAAAGTGATGTGGATGAAATATCCATCAAACATACGGCCCTGAACAGAGACGGATTTGCCCGCGGAGCCCTGAAAGCCGCTGATTTTGTCAGAAATCAAAAACCGGGGATTTACACCATGAACCATTTATTGAACACCTCATTATGATCATAGCACAGTTGATTTTTTACGCCACGATACTGTCCTGGTTTGTTTGTCTCTGGAAGATTTTTGAAAAAGCCGGTCAACCCAAATGGGCGGGATTCGTTCCGGTTTACAACCTGTTCATCATGCTCCGCGTGATTCAAAAACCATGGTGGTGGATTTTACTGCTCATTATACCCGGGATTAATTTTCTCCTCCTCATTGTAATGCATATCGAATTGGTGAGGTCATTCGGCCTGCGCACCACACCGCATTATCTGGCAGCGACTTTCATTCCACCTTTCTCCTTGGGTTACATCGCTTTCAAACCCGAAATCGTGTATACCGGCCTTCCGGACTATAAAAAGGTCAAAAAAAGCTTTTCGCGCGAATGGGGTGAAGCCATTGTTTTTGCTGTGATTGCAGCCACCATCATCCGCACTTTTTTCATCGAGGCTTTCACCATTCCGACGCCGTCGATGGAAAAATCGCTGCTCGTAGGCGATTACCTTTTTGTGAGCAAGGCCAGTTACGGCGCCCGATTGCCGATGACGCCCATCGCATTTCCATTGACCCACCACACCATTCCCATCCTGAATATTCAATCGTTTGTGGAATGGCAAAAGCTCCCTTACCTGAGATTGCCCGGCTGGGGTGAAGTGGAAAGATTTGACGCCACGGTGTTCAATTTTCCGGAAGGTGACACCGTGATTACCAACTTTCAAAACCAAAGTTACTACCAACTCTCCCGTGACCGCGGCAGGTCAAACATTCAAAATCCAGACTTTCGGCTTCCGCAAATGATGGATGGTCGCGTGGTGAATGCACCCATGGGCGACATGCTCGTAAGGCCTGTCGACAAACGCGAAAATTATATCAAGCGCACCATCGGCCTGCCTGGCGAGACAATCGAAGTGGTAAACCGCGACATTCTGATCGATGGCGAACCCATTGAAAATCCGGAAGGAATTCAGTATACGTATCAGGTCTACACCAAAGGGGCCTTGTCATCTGAAGTGTTAAAGGCAAAATACGGCATATCGGTCAGCGAACAGCAAAAGACGGAGTATCGCATGCGGGGCTGGTATGAGCTTCCCCTGACGGAAAAAGAAGCGGAAATCATGAAAACCATGTCGACTGTCGATTCCGTGTACCTCGAAATGAAACGACCACAGGGAGATATGCACATTTATCCCAACCATCCGAACTACAGCTGGTCGGAAGATAATTTTGGTCCACTCTGGATTCCGGAAGAAGGTGCCACCATTCCGCTGAGCCTCGAGAATCTACCGCTCTATCGACGCGTTATTACTGCTTATGAACACAATGAATTGGAAGTACAAGGAGATCAAATCATGATCAATGGCACGCTGGTCGATTCCTACACATTCCAACAGGATTATTATTTCATGATGGGCGACAACCGGCACAATTCGGCCGACAGCCGTTTCTGGGGGTTCGTGCCGTATGACCATGTGGTGGGCAAAGCGGTATTTGTGTGGTTCAGCAAAGAGGCTGGTGGAGACATTCGCTGGAGTCGCTTGTTCACCCGCGCCAAATAATTTCTTACTTTCCCCAACACATGGGAAAGCAAAAGTCGAAAGGATATCACTTGCGGGAATGGATGTTAGCGCTTGCTATTTCTGCGTTTGTTTGGTTGATTGTTTCGCATCTTTTCGTCGGATTTTATGAGGTGCGCACGACTGAATTGAACGGAGATTTTCAGCAGGGAGAAATTTTGTGGGTCAATAAATGGGAGGCTGGACCACGCCTGCCCTTCTCGCCGCTTCACATTCCATTCACGGATCTTCGAAGCGACCTCCTCACTTTTCCATATGTGCGATGGGGCGATATCACCATCAAGCGGTCTGATCTGATCGCTTTCAACAGTACTTTTCCCAATGAACAATTGCCCGACCGTCGTATGGTTTCCATCGGTCGTGTGGTCGGTCTGCCCGGCGACACCATTAAAATTCACTTCGGAAAAGTATATATCAACGGTGAGCTTTACCAGCCGCCCGACGATCCCATTCTTACGTATGAAGTTGCGCTTACTGACACACTCCATCTGAATGCGCTGATCAAAAAATACAATTTAAAATACGTCGAAAACCGCGGCGGAAACGTTTACCGATTTTCGGCTCACCGAAAAAATGCCCTCGCGCTGGCTGGAGATTCCCTCTCTGCTCAATTTTCGCGCACACTGGAGACGGAACCCAATCCCATGGTTTTTCCCAACGGTTTTGCAGACCAGAGCGGCGACCTTTACGGCCCCGTTTTTATTCCTTCCCGGGGCGATATAATTTCAGATTTTTATGCTTCCGAATTGGCATTGGCCTTCGAAAAGGTACCTTTTTTAGGCGAAAGCCAGGAAGCAAAGGATAGTACCGCACAGGTTTTCCGCTGCAACTATTATTTTTTGCTCAGCGATCACCGTGCCATTGGCAACGATTCGCGTTATTTTGGGGCCATTCCCGAATATCTCATCATTGGCAAAGTGGGCGGACAGTTGTGGAAAAACGACAAAGACGATGCATTCTGAACTGATCCTTCCCCTCTCGCCAGTTCCCCCGATTCCTTTTTTTTCGCAGGCCGCTTTCGCAGAAAAAACAATTGTGGACGGAGAAGAAAATTACGTGAAACAAACTGTTAGAAACCGATACTTCATTCTCGGAAGCAATGGCGTTTTGTGCCTCACCATACCGGTAGTGGGACAACAGGGTAAAAAAGTCCGGACAAAAGATATCGAAATAGACTACAGCAAGCCCTGGCTGCGACTCCACCTGCGCTCGCTGGAGGCAGCCTACCGAAGCGCGCCATTTTACGACCATTATATAGATCCTATCACCAAAATACTTTCCACACCACACAACAATCTCTCGGACTTTTTCACCGCTTCGTTTCCCGCCTGGCTCGCTTTGTTGCGTCTGGATCTCCCTTGGGAAATGAGCAAAGAATATCTGGAACTGCGGAATTCATTTGATTTGCGCGAAACGATTAAATCGCCGGATCGTTTTCCCGCATGGATTCACGCACATCGGTACGAACAGGTTTTCAGTGACCGGTTCCCATTTAAACCCCACCTGTCCGTACCCGATCTGTTATTTAATGAAGGTCCGGCGGCGGCCCGTATTCTGCTCGCTTAGCAGGAATCGTTATATTTGGCGCCAATAAAATATGACCAACCATCCATGGCCAACGATCAGGAACTCGAACACAATAAAAATGATGACAGCATGCGCCTTCATGTTTCCAAACTGAAAAGGCAGCTGGAAAAAATATACGAAGGAGGCGGCGCCGCCAAAATTGCCAAAGAACACGAAAGAGGCAAGCTCACTGCCCGGGAGCGTGTGGATAAACTACTCGACCCGAATACCCCGCAGATAGAAATCGGTGCTTATGCCGGTTTTGGTATGTATAGCGAATATGGGGGATGTCCTGGCGGCGGTGTCGTGGTGGTGATGGGTTATGTAAGCGGCCATCAATGTGTGGTCGTGGCCAATGATGCCACGGTAAAAGCTGGTGCCTGGTTTCCCATTACTGGAAAAAAGAATTTACGCGCCCAGGAAATTTCGATGGAAAACCACATTCCCATCATCTATTTGGTGGATAGTGCAGGTGTGTTTCTACCGATGCAGGATGAGATATTTCCCGACAAGGAACACTTCGGACGCATTTTTAGAAACAATGCCGTGATGTCGTCCCGTGGTATTCCGCAAATTTCTGCCATCATGGGCAGTTGCGTGGCCGGAGGAGCCTATCTCCCCATCATGAGCGACGAAGCACTGATTGTGAACAAGACAGGAACCATCTTTCTGGCGGGATCGTATCTAGTGAAAGCAGCCGTCGGTGAAGATATTGACAACGAAACCCTGGGAGGAGCCACCACCCACAGCGAAATTAGCGGTGTGACGGACTACAAGGTAGAAAATGACGAAGAGGCCTTACAAACCATTCGCGACCTTGTGGATAAAATTGGAACGACTGGTCCGAAAGCCGGTTTCAGCAAAACGGAAGCGAAACCGCCGGAAGTCGATGTAAAAGACATTTATAAACATTTCCCGAAAGAGAAATCAAAACCATACGACGTTCGTGATATCCTGAAATGTGTGCTCGACGAGAGCAAGTTTACCGAATACAAAGCGGGATATGGCAAAACAATCTGCTGTGGTTACGGCCGCATCGAAGGCTGGGCCGTGGGCATCGTGGCCAATCAGCGCATCATCGTCAAAAACGCCAAAGGCGAAATGCAATTTGGTGGTGTGATTTACAGCGATTCGGCCGACAAGGCAGCGCGCTTCATCATGAATTGCAACCAAAAAAATATTCCGCTGGTTTTTCTTCAGGATGTTACCGGATTTATGGTCGGCAGCCGGAGCGAACAAGGCGGAATCATCAAGGATGGCGCGAAGATGGTGAATGCCATGAGCAATTCGGTGGTTCCAAAATTTACCATCATCACAGGCAACAGTTTTGGAGCCGGTAATTATGCCATGTGTGGCAAAGCTTATGATCCGAGACTGATTTTCGGATGGCCGACAGCCGAGATCGCCGTGATGGGTGGATCGCAGGCGGCCAAGGTGCTGCTGCAAATTGAGGTGGCATCGCTCAAGGCAAAAGGAAAAACCATCACTGCCGAAAACGAAAAGGCGCTTTTGGATAAAATTAAGGACCGCTATGAGGAACAGACCAAACCGCAATACGCCGCAGCGCGTCTTTGGATCGACGGAATTATTGATCCCGCCGACACCCGAAATCACATCGCGATGGGCATCGAAGCGGCCAACAATGCACCAGCAGAAAAACCTTACAATGTCGGTGTACTCCAGACCTAAGTCAATTCAGAAAATGATCCATGGATTTATTTTCGTCGCGTCACTGACCATTTTTTCCGGATGCGGGGAAGATGAAATATTGGTTATTCCTCCGCCTCCGGTTCAAAATCCGGATACCACAGGCACGGATAGCCTCACTATTCCAGACAGAATTCTCACCTACCTGGCGTTGGGTGATTCGTACACCATCGGAACGGGTGTGCCGGCGGAGGAGCGTTTTCCAGTGCAACTCTTCAACCGGCTGACAGACGCTGATTTTGACATGCTTCCTCCACACATCATCGCCACCAATGGCTGGACCACAGGGAATCTCATCAATGCCACCAACAATTTTGAACCCGATTCTATTTTCGACCTTGTATCCCTGCTCATTGGTGTGAATAACCAATTTCAAGGTCGGTCGATTGAGGAATATACCGATGAATTTGACCAACTTTTGCGAAAAGCCATCTCGTATGCAGGTGATGATACGTCGCAGGTAATCGTGATCTCCATTCCCGATTACGGGGTAACACCTTTTGGGCAGAGCATGAATCCAGCTGAGATTGCGCAGGAGATTGACGCTTTCAACGGGGTGAACCAATCGATCACGGAGGCTTATGGAATTTCTTATTTTTACATCACCGATATTTCCCGGCAGGCTGCCATGAATCCTGCCCTGATAGCCGGCGATAATTTGCATCCCTCCGGAGCCCAATATTCACTTTGGCTTGATGTAATGGAAGAAACCATAAAACAGAAACTGTATGAATAAGCGGATATATATCTTTTTTGCACTTTTCGTCATTGCTTCCACTACAACCCACGCCCAGGTGTACAATTGGGCCAACGGTGAAGATCCATACCATCCGGATAGTATCGGCGGACTATACGTCGGATTGAATCTCGGATTTTACAAGGCCCATAACAGCACGGCGAGTATGTATGGAGGTTATGGTTTTGATCGGGAGGGTGTGCGGCTGCCATTTAGCAGTTCGTGGTTGAATCAGGCTATTAAGGGGAGTATTCCAGCCGTGCAGCGGACCAATGAAGCTCTTGGCGGTGTGACGCAAAGCGAATGGAACTTTGATGAGAGCGATATGCCCAACGCCATGCGTTACAGTCCTACTTTCATGTGGGGAGGGCATCTGCGCTACATGTTTAATGCAGACTTTGGTGTTTTTGCTGAAATTAATGGGACGAATCCCGTTACCGTTGGCGAATTTACTATCCAAACGTTTGGTTCTTCCAATGTGCCAGGTCAACAAAATCCCCTTCGACGTTTTCAGATTCGTGGTGAGGAACAACGCATGATTATCAATTTGGGTGCACATCAGGTGCTCGGCAGAAAGGCGATGGAAAGGTCCGGCAAAAGCACGACTATTCTTCCTTATATTGATTTTGGTGTGAACACCACTTTCGTGAAATTTGAAGAGAATTTAATTTTTCTTGGTGATTTTGTGGGGACGGTTGATCTCACGCAATTTTACAATCAGCAGGGATTTTTTACAGATGAGGCCCGCATCCTCACAGGCGTCGGTTTAGGAGCTTTCGGTGGAGCCGGAGGACAAATTCAGCTTGGCAACAAATTCACCATCGACATTGGTTATATAGCCAGCTTTGAGCAGATCAAACTGGGCGAAATGAACGAGCGGAATTTCCAGCATATTTTTGTGCTGAAGGCTATTTATTTGACTTTTTGATCATTGGAGGTTTTGTATGGCCAATACATTGAAATATGAATTAAATCTCTATTTTTGCACCCGCAATAGCGATGGCTCCGTAGCTTAACTGGATAGAGCACCACACTACGGATGTGGAGGTTCGGGGTTCGAATCCCTGCGGAGTCACTAAAGTCCGGGCATTTGCCCGGGCTTTTTTGTTTAAATTCACGGGATATATCTCATTGCCATAACATCATTCGATAAAAAAGCAGATAAACGCAAAATCACAAAACTTACGCGGGATGTCTACATTTAGTTCAGCTCCAAGCACAACCGAAAATATGCAGGCATGGCGGCAAGTGTCGAAAATAGATTCAAAGACCACCGTAACGGCAAAGTCAAATCCACAAAAGCATATCGGCCTTGGATATTAATGTATTATGAAATTTGCATTGACCTCGTCTCGGTCAGAGAAAGGGAAAAATATTGGAAGACAGGTATCGGAAGAGAAAGAATCACAACATTCATAGGCGGATATTTAGAAAACGCGTCTGATTTAATAGTTTCTCCACCAATGTGAAATGCATATATTGCTTAACTGGATTTCCAGCTATCCATGTTGGTAAGGATGTTGATATTTATAAAAGACTGAACCTCCAAATTTCAGAATGTGAGAAATGAAAAGTATGGAATAACAGATGTACCAGCCATAGTTCAGTGAATTGACGAAAATCATATTACTTACTTTGGTTATCCTTCAATTCTGAGACCAACCCCTATCGCAAGAATTCGCATGAACAGTGTCAAGTGTCGTGCAACGGTATCAACCTTATTTATCTTATTTCTGGACCTAAATGCCGACCGCACGCTTCGTTGATCAAAGTGCCGTCGGCATGTAATCAGTTGGTCTGGCAGAGAATACCTATTAATGTTTTGGTCAAGTGTAATACTTTCAACTTGTCATATTGCGTGGATGTCAAATATGGAATGTTAAAAACTTTCTCTCTTTACCGGCATATTTGAAATATTATTGTCATATTTGCAAATATTAAGTTATAAATGAGATGGAAGAATTTCACTGGAACGAGAGAGCCAAGCGTCTTTTAAAATCTGAACTTGTCAGGAGAGGAATAACTAACGATAATCTAGTCGCGTTACTCGAAAATATAGGTGTTTATGAAACTAAAGCAAGTATAGATAGCAAAATAAGTCGTGGTACCTTCAGTGCGGCTTTTCTTTTGCAAAGTCTTAGTGCGATTGGTTGCAAAACTTTTGTCACAGAAGTTGAAACATTTGAACTGGCCGCAGAGCCAAAAGTCTCATATGGTGCACTGAAATCAAAAACGAAAAAAACTATGAAATGATATACACTAACACAAAATCTGGAACTAATTATTTAGATATTTCCGACTTCCTATTCGGAAAAAATGGGATGCAATTTCCCGTAGTAAGCTTGTTTACCGGGGCTGGGGGATTAGACATTGGACTGGAAGAATCTGGATTTTACACTGCTGTATGTGTAGAATATGATACGGATTGTCGAGAAACCTTACGATATAATAGGCCTGAATGGAAGCTTTTTGAAGATGGTGTAAAGATTGAAAAGGGTAAAATGAGAACACGGATACCAGGAGATATCAGAGACGTTGAAGTGGGCGAACTTTTACATTTAGGAGGACTAAAAAAAGGCAAGGTTTCTTTAGTTGTTGGTGGGGCACCCTGTCAGCCATTTAGCAACATCGGAAAGAAGCTTGGAAAAGAAGATGAAAAGAATGGAGATTTATTTTTAGAGTTTGTCAGGATGGTGAAAGGAATAGAACCGGAAGCTTTCATTTTTGAAAATGTTGTCGGAATAACTCAACAAAAACATGCAGATATTATTGGTTATATGGTCGATAAGTTCAAAGGCCTGGGTTATGGTATCTCTTACACCGTTTTGAATGCTGCAAATTATGGGGTGCCGCAAAGAAGAGAAAGATTTTTTCTTATTGGCATTAAAGGTATCGAAAAACCAGCTTTTCCCTTTCCTACACACTTTAAGGATGAAACACACTATGAAACGTTTATTAAAAATCTGAATGTGTTTCCTGTTCGGAATTTCAAAAATTGGGTTTCTGTTAAAACAGCATTCAAACGAATTCCTCAAAATTCCGAAAAAAGAAGAGATTACGCATTGATGAATATTTCTGAAATGGTTGTAGAGCGAATGACATATATTAAACAAGGCGAAAATTTTAAAGTATTGCCAATGAAATTACGCCCCGAATGTTGGAAAAGCGGAAAGCATCAAGGAAATGATACTTTTGGTAGATTAATAGCAGATTTACCTTCCGTAACAATCAGAACTGCTGCATATAATCCAGCTAAAGGGATGTATATCCATCCTTTTGAAAATCGTGGTCTAAGTACGATTGAAATGGCAGCATTACAATCATTTCCGATTGACTGGCAGTTTAAAAGCAAAGGCAGAGAAAAAATTACTTTGGTTAGTGGAGGTAAACAAATTGGGAACGCAGTCCCTCCGGGTCTTGCGCAAGTTCTTGGTGCAGCTATAAAAAAACAAATTTGGGCTAAGGAGTCAAAATCTGTGCAAAAGCCGTCTGAGTTTGCTCAAGCGAATTAACTTCAAAAACCTCGTCAACTGCTGCTTGCGGAATTGAATGAACAGTTGTGATGCTATGAGTGGCGACAGTTTTTAATGCTGCTCTGTCGGGTGTTCCAACTACGGTTGCAATTGCAAAATATTTCAATCCTTTTGGACTAATAATCCATTCACGTGTTTGAAGATGAGTATAAATCGCTTTCATTAAACTTCCCTCATGTGGAATTTGCAAGCGCCTGTCGGGTCTGAATGAAAGTTTAACTGAAATGTAACCAGCAATGTCTTCAAAACCGCAATGGCCTTCAAATTTCTTATAGGCTGACTCAATTTTTGTAATTGCATCCTGGTCAATCTTGGTGATTTTTTATAATCTTCGGTATAAGTTTGTTCGCAAGTTTCCGGTCAATAATAACGAAATCGGGATTGGACGAAATAAGCTGAACGGCTGAAGACTGTAAAACTTTAGCTCTCAAGTCTTGAATAAGATTGTAGAGCCTGTCATTATATAGTCGGGCAACGTCAAATCGGCTTATATTCGGCGTTAACAAAGCAAGATTGGCTTCCTTATTCTCAGCAAAATAATTCCATGCAGAAAAAGCCAAAAGCCATTCATACCAGTCACCTCTTGCATTGTTTAATGCGTCTTTTGTGATTGAAGGATCCCTCTCTTGAACTTTAAAACCGATTTCATCAATTACAGCTTTTAAGGTTTCTGTTTTCGGAGGAAATCTATTTTTTAGCAATGTGCAAAACGCAAGATCTTTGATTACTTGTGATTTTCCGTTTTTTAATTTTCGTATAAATGGCATTTATGTTTTCTTTTTGCTTAGAATAAAATTTTCGATCTGATCCCACAAAAATCTAATTTAATTCGACACGCACGCTACAAAACTCTATAAATTTCTAACTGTGTTGCCTCAAAAGAAAATTTACCCTCAAGTAAATATTTACTTTCGATGAGCAACTCAGCATTTGCAATGCGCTGTTCAAATATTTGTTATCCCGTTTTTCTCTGTTACATCCCGTGGGATTTGCCTCCTTCAGAATGCTCCCCCACCATTTTCAATACTACGGAGATCAGGTCTTTTTCAAATGATATGTCAACGACAACCTTCACTTGAATCCCAACATGAGTTCATCCACTAAATATGCTGTCCGGTTTTCCCGGACTCAATGGCATTTACCATGGCGGGATCTTCAAAATCCGCTTCTTTCACAATGTGCACATCCACCCCCAATTTCTCAACGAGCTGAAGAGAATTAAACTTATCTGTCACAGTGAAAAAAGGGTGTTTTCCCCCAATCATAGAGCCAAGATTCTCAAGAAGGCCAATCAGGAGCGAACATCGAAGCTGATTTGAGGTTTTATAGCGAAACCGCACCTTGCCCACGTCAAAATATAAAGAGCTTTCTGCGCGCAGGAGAACCGAGAGAAATGAATATATTTCAGGTCAAGAAATTTATGCGAATAACTCTGATGCTACCCCACCTCTAAAACACGAACATAATGAATGAAAAACCAATGGTTCTTGATCTGCACGAAGTAGATCTTTCTATGCTGCCGCTGGTAGGTGGCAAAAACGCTTCACTCGGCGAAATGATACAGAATATGGCCACCCGCGGCATTCATGTGCCGGGCGGATTCGTGGTGACCGTGCACGCTTTTAACGATTATATCCAATTCAATAACCTCGAGGAGAAGATCAGAAAAAATCTCGCAGAGCTTGATGTGGACAACATTGTTTCGCTCCGACAGGTGGGTTCCAATATTCGCAGGATGGTCGCCAACGGGCGCTTTTCGACCGATTTGGAAAACCAGATCATCGCGCGTTACGAGGCGCTGTCGCAAAAATATGACAACGAAGCCACCGACGTTGCCGTGCGCTCATCGGCTACCGCCGAAGACCTACCCGATGCTTCATTTGCCGGCCAACAGGAAACCTTTTTGAATGTCCGCGGT
>JBBSDD010000015.1:0-15280 GCA_038249755.1 Flavobacteriales bacterium
GCGCAGAAGAACGAGTTTTCCAAAGATCCCTTGTCTGTTGACGAATTTCTGGGTGAAACCGAACTTTCGGGTACTTCAACCAACCGACGTGACTTTTTAAAATTTCTGGGTTTTGGCGTTACCGCAGCTACACTTGCAGCTTGCGAAACCCCGGTTATAAATTCGATACCTTACCTTAATAAACCGGAAACAATCACTCCGGGGATTCCAACATACTACGCTTCTACGTATTATGATGGGACCGACTATGCAAGTATTCTGGTAAAAACACGCGAAGGACGGCCGATTTTCATCAAGGGAAACGCTCGCCATGGTGGAGTCAATGAAGGCACTGTCAATGCGCGAATCAATGCGTCTGTTCTTGCCCTATACGACAGCACGCGTCTGCGCGCTCCACAGATTGATGGAGCTGCGGCTACCTGGACGGAAATAGATTCCCAACTCTCGGCAGATTTGCGCGCAATAGCTGGCAATGGTGGTAGAATTGCGTTGCTTACCAATACGGTAATCAGCCCGTCTACCAACGCGGCCATTGACCAGTTCAAAAATGCTTTCGGTGCCGGGGTTGTTTCGACAGTGACTTACGATGCAGTATCTTCTTATGGTATTCGAAAGGCCAACGCACAATCTTTTGGAAAAGCCATCATTCCGGATTACGATTTTTCAAAAGCCCGGATCATTGTCAGCATTGCTGCTGACTTCATGAATTCATGGCTTTTTCACAACCAATATGTTCCTCAATATGCACGCAACCGAAATCCGCAGGCAGATTGGATGAGCAAACATTTTCATTTTGAGTCGGCATTGTCACTGACCGGATCAAATGCTGATGAACGCATTCCTATCCTACCTTCACAAGAAGGCCAAATTGCTGTGGCACTTCACAATGAAGTGGCCCGCCGCACCGGCGGATCAGTGGCAACTTTAGACAGCGGAAATCTTCCAACGGAAGCCGTCTCGCGGGTAGCCGAAGCGCTCGTTGCCAACCGCGGGCGATCGCTGGTAGTGGCAGGAAGCAATGACCCCAATGTTCAGGTGGTCGTGAATGCCATCAATGGAATGCTTGAGAGTTACGGATCGACCATATCCACCAACGTGGAAATTTTTATCAAACAGGGTGATGACGCCGCAGCCATTCAATTGGTAGACGACATGAATGCCGGAAGAATACAAGCGTTGCTTGTATATGGTAACAATCCGGCTTATTCCATGCCCAATGCTGATGCCTTCCGCACGGGACTTCTAAAAGTGCCCACAACTGTATCTTTTTCAAGTTGGGCGGATGAAACAGCCTCCTTGTGCAAATACAATTGTCCGGATAACCATTATTTGGAATCATGGAATGATTACTACCCAAAAACAGGACATTACGCATTGGCTCAGCCTGTAATAAGCCGTTTGTACGACACCCGCCAGTTTCAGGATAGTTTGTTGATCTTTTCTGGAAATACAATGCCTTATCACGATTTTATCCGGCAGGTATGGCAAGGCTATGCGTCTTCCATGGGCAGCGGGGCATTTTTATTTGACGATTTTTGGTTCAATGCCCTTCGCAATGGTTCAGTAAATGTAAAAGTGCCAGGTCCTGAGATATCCTCCGTTAATACAGCCTCTTTGGGCAATGCAGTTTCAAATATTACCCGGTCATCAAACGGTAGCGCCGGATTTGAAGTTGTGCTTTATACCAAGGTGGGCATCGGCGATGGATCTCATGCCACCAATCCGTGGCTACAGGAACTGCCTGATCCGATTTCAAAAATTACCTGGGATAATTATATTGCCATGAATCCTACCGATGCCGCTGACCTTGGCTTCAGTTTGCATTATGGACAGGAAGAGCCAGCTACTTTAGGCAAAATCACTGTCGGCGATCGTACGTTTGAACTTCCTGTCATCGCACAGCCTGGTCAGAAAAAAGGTTCTGTGTCCATTGCTTTGGGCTATGGTCGCGGTGCAAATGAAGAAAATATTGGACGTGCGGCATATCGTACCAAAAATTACGGTGGTTACGAGCAGGATGCTGATGGTAGGAAGTCTTCCATTGGCGTAAATGTTTATCCGCTCGTGCAGGTGGTTGATGGAGTCATGATATATCAACAGGTTGGTGCATCAATCGAAAATACCGGAAAACCATTTCCAATTGCTTCCACGCAAACGCATCACACCCTGATGGGTAGAACTTCCGTGGTGAAGGAAACAAGCTTTTCGACTTTCAAAACGGCCCCAAAAGCAGCGTATAATCCACCCCACGCTTTGGTCGTGCATGAAGATGGCAAAAAAGTGATGAAAGACGTGGATGATGTCGACCTCTGGAGCGCCCACCCTGTAGTTGGGGTAGGTCACCGATGGGGTATGTCTATTGATCTCTCAACGTGCATCGGATGTAGCGCTTGTGTTACCGCATGCCATTCTGAAAACAATGTCCCTGTAGTAGGAAAAGATGAAGTGCGACGCGGACGCGATATGCATTGGATTCGTATTGACAGGTATTATTCGGCGATTACCACCATGGATGAGGGTATGGCTGACGACAAGGGAATAATCGAAACTTACCGGGAAATGGAGGTGCCTGCCTACGACAATCCATCGACCATATTTATGCCAATGCTTTGTCAACATTGCAACCATGCTCCTTGTGAGACGGTATGCCCGGTAGCGGCTACCACGCACAGCAACGAAGGATTGAATCAAATGACATACAACAGGTGTATCGGTACCAGATATTGTGCCAACAACTGTCCTTATAAAGTGCGTCGGTTCAACTGGTTTAATTATAAAGCATACGATAAATTCGCTGATATTAATCCAGCCCAGGATGCAATGGCCAGAATGGTATTGAATCCAGACGTAACCGTTAGATCGAGAGGGGTCATGGAAAAATGCACCATGTGTGTGCAGCGAATTCAAACTGGAAAGCTCGAAGCAAAAATGAAAAGCACACCAGTGGTGGACGGTTTAATTGTTACGGCATGTGCCGAAGCCTGCCCTACGAATGCGATTACATTTGGCGACATCAATGACACCTCGAGCAGAATTGCTGCTCATCAGGATGATCTCCGAACATACCATGCGCTGGCAGAAGTTGGGGTAAAACCGAGTATCAGCTATAAAGTTAAAGTGCGAAACGAATAAGGGTAAATATAGAAATTGATCTAGCATGCATAAAGAAGCTGCCATAAGAGAACCGCTTATCCTTGGTAACAAAACTTACCATGATATCACCAATGATGTAGTGGGACCGATCGAAAACAAGGCGCCCCTGGCGTGGTATGTTCTCATTTCCATTGCGGGCCTCATCGCCCTTTGGGGTTTGGGTTGTATCGTCTATCTGATTTCAACAGGTATAGGCGTTTGGGGATTGAACAAAACCGTTGGTTGGGCGTGGGATATCACGAACTTTGTATGGTGGGTAGGTATCGGTCACGCCGGAACCCTGATATCTGCGGTACTCCTTTTATTCCGTCAAAAATGGCGGATGGCGATCAACAGGTCGGCTGAGGCAATGACCATTTTTGCGGTTATGATGGCCGCCTTGTTTCCAGGAATTCACATGGGGAGAATTTGGTTGGCTTATTGGGTATTGCCCTTGCCAAACACTTTCGGTTCACTTTGGGTAAACTTCAATTCTCCTCTGCTCTGGGACGTTTTTGCGATAAGCACTTATTTCAGTGTTTCTCTGGTGTTTTGGTATATCGGTTTGATTCCGGATTTTGCCACCATACGCGACCGGATGACAACGCCTATTTCCAAGAAGATTTATAGTCTTTTGAGTTTTGGTTGGTCTGGCAGAGCAAAGAACTGGACGCGATTTGAAGAAGTGTCTTTGGTCTTGGCAGGTCTTGCCACACCGCTGGTATTTTCGGTTCACTCGATTGTATCGATGGACTTTGCCACGAGCGTTATTCCTGGCTGGCACACGACCATATTTCCGCCATATTTTGTTTCCGGGGCGGTTTTCTCCGGGTTTGCGATGGTACTTACACTTCTTCTTATCATGCGAAAAGTGATGAAATTGGAAAATTACATCACCAGGAAGCATGTGGAATACATGAACATTGTCATCATTGTTACGGGATCGATCGTGGGGGTGGCATATCTTACGGAACTCTTTATCTCCTGGTATTCCGGCGTCGAATATGAATCGTATGCCTTCATCAACCGATTCAGCGGTCCTTACCTGTTGGCTTATTGGGCCATGATGACTTGCAACGTTATAAGTCCTCAGCTCTTCTGGTTTAAAAAAATCCGTACGAATTTCACTGCCACTTTTATCCTTTCCATTGTGGTGAATATCGGGATGTGGTTTGAGCGGTTCGTAATTATCGTTACTTCACTGCACCGGGATTATGTCCCTTCGAGTTGGTCCATGTTCTATCCAACCTGGGTTGATGTCGGAATTTTCATTGGAACAATTGGGATTTTCTTTACGCTTTTTCTGCTTTTTGCCCGCTTTTTCCCGGTACTGGCGTTGAACGAATTGAAAACGATTTTGAAAGTTTCAGGTGAATCATATAAAAAAGAAGATCATCACTAATGGCTAAAGCAGTTCATACAACGAAGGTGATTCACGCAATGTTTGATGATGACCACCGCTTGCTCGAAGCAGCCAAACACTTGGTAAGCAAAGGTATTCGCATCAAGGATGTGTATTCTCCTTTTCCCATTCATGGGCTCGACCCCGTCATTGGGATCAAGCGCACCCGGATGGCCATCGTGGCTTTCATGTTTGGCAGCATGGGTCTTTTCCTCGCACTTCTGGGCATGTGGTATTTCATGATCTATGATTGGCCAATGAATATCGGAGGAAAACCGAGCTTTAGCCTATTGGAAAATTTACCGGCTTTTATTCCGGTTACTTTCGAGTTTACAGTGTTTTGTGCGGCCCACGGAATGGCCATAACTTATATGCTGCGCAATGGGACACTCCCAGGCATGCCAGCTGTAAATCCGGATCCGCGCACCACGGATGACAAATTTGTGATGGAAATTACGGATGTGGAAAATCCGGGGCTTTCTTCTGCTGATCTTGGTGAGATGTTGAAAGCCGCGGGAGCGATTGAAATTAATGAAAAGAATTTAACGGCAATATGAAGAATACGGCAATAATACAGGCAAATGGCTTGATAACAGCAGTATTGACCATCGTTTTGCTCAGTAGCTGTGTCAAGCAGGAAAACAGTCCGGGTTACGAGTATATGCCTGATATGTATCGAAGTCCTGCCATTGAAGCTTATGTGGACTACGGTGAAATTAGGGATACGATGGATATCGCGCTTATGCAAAAGACTTCTGCGCGACTTCCTGTATCAGGTACTGTACCTTACACAGAAAATGCCCTGGATGATATGCCATATCAAATACCCAATACAGCTGAAGGTTATGAACTGGCTGGTATGAGTTTGCGCTCACCAATCGTTTTCACTGAAAAGATTGTAAATGATGGCGCAGCAATTTATACCAGCTTCTGCACGCAGTGTCATGGTGTCGAAGGACAAGGCAATGGTCCGGTTGTCGAATTGGGCGGACATCCCGCACCGCAGGCATATAATGGGCCGCTGAAAGATTTACCGCAAGGAAAAATGTTTCATACGCTCACTTATGGCAAGAATTCGATGGGCTCACATGCATCTCAACTTACCAAAACAGAAAGATGGAAAGTCATCTCTTATGTGATGACTTTACAAAAACTGGGTTCCGAAGCACCTTCTGATTCTGATACAACAAGCGCAGTTGTTGCAACAGCCTTTACCAATTAGTAATTGATATTAAAGCAACGGGAATGAATTTTGTTTTCTCCAATAGAGCTAAAATCGTAACATACGTCCTGATTGTGATCGGGGTCATCGCCCTGGTAGTCGGATTTTTCACGGATTCGACGCCACACCACGGACGCTTTTGGTCCAATATTCTGATCAATGGGTTTTATTTTCTGGGCATATCTCTTGGAGCACTTTTTTTCTATGCCCTCCATTTTGCTACAGAAACCGCTTGGGCTGTGGTGTTGCGAAGGGTTATGGAATCAATTTATTCATTTATCCCATATGCAGCCGGGGCCTTGCTGCTCGTGTTTTTTGCGGCAAGCATGCATTGGAACCATATTTATCATTGGATGGACGAGGGTACTGTATCTCAATTTGTAAGCGAAGCAAGCGTAGGTTCAGATCATCCCGAATATTTCAAAACCGAGGAAGCCGCGAGTGAAGCGGGGGTGGCTGTGGTCGCTAACATAGAGTCTTACGATAGGCTTATCGCAAACAAATCGTCTTACCTGAATGTGCCTTTCTTTTGGATCAGAACATTGGTATATATTGGAACTTTCATATTCTTCGCGCGGTGGTTTCGCAGAAGATCTCTTGAAGAGGATAGAACAGGTGGGCTTGGTCTTCACTTCAAAGGTTATCGCCGGGGTGCTTTGTACCTTGTGATATTTGCCATTTTATCATCCACACTCTCGTGGGATTGGTTGATGTCAATTGACACACACTGGTTTAGTACGCTATATGGCTGGTATGTTTTCTCTGGAATGTGGGTGTCAGCGATGAATATTATTGCCGTTTTAACGCTTTACCTGATTTCTAAAGGATATCTGAAAGAGATTAATTCCAGCCACCTCCACGACGTTGGGAAGTGGGTATTTGCCTTGAGTTTTCTCTGGTCTTATCTCTGGTTTTCACAATTCATGCTGATCTGGTATTCGAATATTCCGGAAGAAGTAACCTACTTTATCACACGTATTGAACATTATAAGGTGCCTTTCTTCGGCATGTTTATTATTAATTTTATCGCTCCTATGGTCGTGTTGATGTCACGAGATGCCAAGCGCAGCCCCAAATTTCTCATCACCATCGGAACGATCATTTTCATTGGACATTTCGTAGATACCTATATGCTCGTTACACCAGGTGTTCTTTTTGAGCACTGGCACTTCGGGCTTTTTGAAATAGGGTTGTTCCTCGGGTTTACTGGATTGTTTTTGAATAGGGTTCTGAGCACCCTGACCAAGGCCCCACTTGTGCCTTTAAATTCTCCCTATATGGAGGAAAGCCTCAATCACAGCATTTAAGATTACTAAAAGAAATTAGTATATACCATGGAGAAGTTGCTCTTAATTCTGATAGTCGTACTTGCAATCATCGGGGTTGCCCAGATTGCCAAGGTATATCAGCTTACTGCAGAACTTGGAAACAAAAGGGAAGAGGACGTAACGCCTACTTCAAACCGGATGAATGCCAACCTGCTTTTGTTGTTCATGATTCTGTTTTTTGCCTTTTTCATTTGGCAGGTGATGGTTTATAACGACTCCACATTGCGCGTACCGGCCTCCGAACAAGGCGCGAAAATTGACCAGCTCTTTGCGGTGAACTGGATGGTCATCATCCCTGTGTTTTTCATCGTGAATTTCCTTTTGTTTTTCTTTGCATGGAAATACCGTTATAATCCCAACCGCAAAGCCTATTTTCTTGCGCACAACAACACGCTGGAGTTGATTTGGACCGTCGTACCGTCCATCGTTCTGGCTGGTTTGATTATTTACGGGCTTACGACATGGAGCGTGGTTATGGACGACCCTTCAGAAGATTCTTTAACCATCGAACTTTACGGAAAACAATTTGACTGGACTGTTCGTTATCCGGGAGAAGATAATTCTCTTGGAGATGCAAATTTCACGCTCATTACACCAGAAAATCCATTGGGATTGCTCACAGCTGAGAAGCTGGAATTGAGGGTTGCTGAGCTGAACGAAGAAATTGCAAAACTTGAGACAACATTAGTCGAGGAAATTTTACCGGATAGCAGAGTGAAGGAGATAGAAGACAGAATCGGGATGAGAACGCGCCAACGTGCACGGGTACTCAATTATATGGAGAGCGGCCGTGAATTCAGTTCGGCCTACGACGACAAAATTGTTCGTTCAGAATTTCACATTCCTTTGGGAAGAGAGGTCAATTTTCAGATTCGTTCACGTGACGTGATTCACAGTGCTTTCATGCCGCACTTCCGCGCCCAAATGAATGCTGTACCAGGAATGACTACCAGATTTAAATTTGTTCCAACCATCACATCCGTTGAAATGAAGGAAATTCTGGAAGACCCTGATTTCGAATATGTGCTTCTTTGCAACAAAGTCTGTGGTTCGGCCCACTACAATATGCAAATGACCATTGTGGTGGATACCCCGGAAGATTATGCCAAATGGATTGCAGAACAAAAAACTTTCCGTGACACAGGCAGCGATGCAGAAGGAGTTCCTCAGGTAGACGGAATGCCTGAAGGTGAGATTGAGATAGTTGGAGAAGATAGCCCCGTTGCTTCAAATTAAATTGAAAAAATAAGAAAACGCTTATGTCAGCAATAAGTCATATACACGCTACTGAGCACCACGCCTCTGAGCATGCGCATCACCACGAGAAGGAGAGCTTCGTATCGAAGTATGTTTTTTCTCAGGATCATAAAATGATCAGTAAGCAATTTCTGATTACGGCCATTTTCATGGCTATAATCGCTATGATGCTTTCGATTTTCTTCCGCCTTCAGTTGGGATGGCCGGGTGAGAGCTTTCAAATACTCAATTACTTCCTGGGCGACCGTTGGGCACCGGATGGTATTCTTGATCGAAACATGTATTTATCACTTGTCACGATCCACGGAACAATCATGGTATTCTTTGTACTTACCGGAGGTTTGAGCGGTACTTTCAGCAACCTGCTTATTCCGCTGCAGATCGGGGCACGGGATATGGCTTCTGGATTTCTGAATATGCTTTCCTATTGGTTTTTCTTCGTTTCCAGTATCATCATGGTCGCTTCGCTATTTATTGAAACTGGCGCTGCCGGAGGGGGTTGGACTGTTTATCCGCCGCTGAGCGCCCTTCCGCAAGCGATGCCTTCTTCAGGTCTCGGTATGACGCTTTGGTTGACCAGTATGGCGATATTCATAGCGTCTTCCTTGTTGGGAAGTTTAAATTATATTGTAACCATTTTGAATCTCCGCACCAAAGGGATGAAGATGACCCGGCTTCCGCTTACCATCTGGGCCTTTTTTGTTACCGCGATTCTCGGTGTGCTTTCATTTCCTGTATTGTTTGCTGCTGTACTTCTACTCATCATGGACCGGTCCTTGGGTACAAGTTTTTACCTGAGTGATATTTATATCGGAGGTGAGGCACTTGATCCAATTGGCGGAAGTCCGGTGTTATATGAGCATTTGTTCTGGTTTCTTGGACACCCCGAAGTTTACATTGTTCTGCTGCCTGCCTTGGGTATTACATCCGAAATTATAGCCACCAATTCGCGAAAGCCGATTTTCGGTTACCGCGCCATGATTGGATCAATACTGGCAATTGGTTTCCTCTCATTCATCGTTTGGGGCCACCACATGTTTATGTCGGGAATGAATCCGTTCCTCGGATCTGTATTCGTATTCACGACCCTGCTTATCGCGATACCTTCCGCGGTAAAAGCTTTTAATTACGTCACCACCTTGTGGAAAGGAAATATCATTTTTACTCCGGCTATGTTGTTCTCGATAGGATTGGTTTCCACATTCGTAACGGGTGGTCTTACCGGAATTATTCTTGCCGACTCGGCTTTGGACATCAATGTTCACGACACGTATTTCGTTGTAGCTCACTTCCACATCGTGATGGGGCTTTCAGCTATTTTTGGAATGTTTGCGGGTGTGTATCACTGGTTTCCCAAAATGTTTGGACGCATGTTGAATTCAAAAATGGGGTACGCACATTTCTGGCTAACAATAGTTGGCGGATACGGTGTGTTTTTCCCTATGCACTTTGTGGGATTGGCTGGAGCTCCAAGACGATATTACCAATACACGGATTACACCATGTTCGACGTAATCGTAGACATGAATGTGGTGATCAGTGCATTTGCCATCATGGCAGCGGTGGCTCAATCCATATTCCTCTTTAATTTCTTCTTCAGCATCTTTAAGGGTCAGCGATCTCCGCAGAATCCGTGGAAGTCAAATACCCTGGAATGGACAACCCCCGTGGAACATATTCACGGCAACTGGCCTGGTTCGCTTCCAGAAGTTCACAGATGGCCCTATGATTACAGCCGTCCGGACAAAGAATTGGATTATGTTCCTCAAAATGTGCCGCTGGAAGAAGGGGAAGAGGTCCATTAATCTTTCGGAAAATATCTTTCAAACAAAGAGCTCACGCAGGTGGGCTCTTTTTGATATGTAACATCGGCAGTTGACTATCTTTGATACCCATGGAAGATGAGTTTGATTTAAGAAATTCGGCCACATACTCTGAAGCAGAGTTGGACAAAGTGTTGCGCCCGCGGGCGTTCAATGATTTTTCGGGTCAGGACAAGGTTTTAGAAAATCTGCAAGTCTTCGTTACCGCGGCCAAACAGCGGGGTGAAGCCCTCGACCATGTCTTATTGCATGGACCTCCCGGGTTGGGAAAAACCACGTTGGCGCACATTGTTTCGCAGGAATTGGGCGTTGGATTTCGGGTAACTTCAGGACCGGTTTTGGACAAACCCGGTGATCTCGCCGGGCTCCTCACCAACCTCGAAGAAAACGATGTATTGTTCATTGACGAAATTCATCGCCTGTCTGCAGTCGTGGAGGAATATCTGTATTCGGCCATGGAAGACTTTAAAATCGACCTGGTAATCGATACCGGACCCAATGCACGAAGTGTTGAAATTGCCCTGAATCCATTCACGCTTATAGGCGCCACAACACGATCTGGATTGCTCACTGCTCCCCTCAGAGCCCGGTTTGGAATCAATGCGCGGTTATCATATTATACGTCTGATGTTCTCGCCGTGATTATCAAGCGAAGTGCGGGCATATTGAATATTCCGATCGATAACAAAGCTGCATCTGAAATTGCCGGTCGGTCGAGGGGCACACCCCGTATCGCCAATGCCTTGTTGCGTCGGGTGCGTGATTTTGCTCAGGTGAAGGGCAATGGTCGAATCGATTTGGATATAGCCCATATTTCTCTGGAAGCGCTGGATGTAGATGCTTACGGGCTGGATGAAATGGATAACAAAATTCTCGCTACCATCATTGATAAATTCAGGGGAGGCCCGGTGGGGCTCAGTACCATTGCCACTGCAGTTGGGGAGGATTCAGGGACAATCGAAGAGGTGTACGAGCCTTTCCTGATCCAGGAAGGCTTCCTTATGCGCACGCCAAGGGGTAGACAAGCCACGGAGTTGGCCTACAAACATCTGAATAGAAAACCCGCGCCCGATCAGGGCATGCTCTTCTAACTTTGAAGTAAAAAAGGCGCCTCAGAAAGAGGCGCTGATGTTTGATTCAAAAACTTCAAGAATTACGTCATTGTAAATAGCCCCGAAAGTAAGGAGACACCACGCCTTTAATTGGCTTTGCTCCTGAGGCTTGATCCAACGGAGTGATTTTTTTAACTCTTTTTTAAAGAGTTTTCTATCAAAACTTACTTTTTGTAAGATCTGCTTGCTGAGTTCCAACATTGAATTTGGATTTAAGGTTGATGGTCTGATGAAATTACTCATAAAACGGGAAAGTATTCAAACTCGTATAATAAAAATTGCATTCTTAACATTTTTTCAATTTTCGCTGAAACCTAAATAGTCCCGGATTAATTTGGGTTTGGGCTCGATAGGAAAGGTTTTGTATTGAGGTACAGCGCCCTATTGCAAAGCGTCGTGGAACAGAATGACCTATGCAATTAATGGAGCACGAAGCCAAAAAAAACCCACCGAAATCTTCCGGTGGGCTTTTGGTTGTCATTGCTGACAAACTTGGGTGAGAATTTCTTACTTCGATATAATCATTCTGCCCTGCTCAGCCGGAATGCCATTCAATGTGAAAAAATACATATAAGGAGCCGGTGCGAGTGCCGGTAAGGCTATTTGTTGCATTGAATTGGTCATCCTTTGCCGAAACATTTCTTTGCCCACGATATCCGTCACCGTAAAAATGATTTTGGTTTTATCGATCAATTCTATGTTTTTTATGCCAATGGTCAGCTCGCCCCGGGTCGGGTTGGGATAAACTTCGTACGTGGCCGGTTGGCTGATCATATTTCCATTACCAGATATTTGACTCTGACTGTTTGGCGGTAAATAACAGGCGGAAAAAGCCAGACTATTGGCATTGATAATATAGGTGCCAAATCCGCTTGAACCAATAAAAGTCAAAGGACCAGCATAGAAAAAACTTGAATCCGTTACATTTGGACATGCTGTCATTGATACTTGTCGTAAAACGTATTCTTCTTTGGCGAAAAAGAAACGATCTCATGCAGTGCGTATGGAGAAGATGTACGACCTACTACATCGGTCAATTGATTGTTTTGAAAAGTGATGAGCGAACTCAATGCCACAGAATCGCTGATAAACTTGTGGTACGCGGCGTGAAGCACCATAATGGGGATCACCCCTGATCTCAACAGGGTATTTGCCGTAGGCTTATAATCGTCGGTAACATGAATGGGGCTGGTGACAACTGTCTTGGAAGTAGCCATGGTGCTTAATTGCCTGAACCTTTGTTGTACGGCCATGTGTGTGGTCAAAAATGCAGATAAAAGATAAATTCTCAATTTTAAATAGCCAATAAGGATTTCGTATCTTGGCTTAAATATATTTTAGATATGGGGTCATCTGTCGACATATTGGAGGTTCCACTTACTGAGACCAGAGACGTAAATGATTTAGCCCGTTGGTTTGAAAAGAATAAAGTTCATGAAAAAACGAATCCAACTATAAAGATATCAGAGAAAGAAGAGTCGCCGATGATATACATCGTTGGTCTGATCCTGGTAATTGGAATGGCGTTAATTAAATTAGAAGAAAATGGCAAGCTAAAATCTCATTCAAAGGGAAATAGAAAATCTACAAATAACTTTTTGAATCTTTTGAAAGATAGCAGTTCTGAAAAATCGCTGGAAAAACTTATCGAAAGTCGATATAATTTGAGATTGATGCTTCGCTCTTCCGCTCATAAAACGGTTGAAAAACCTGAATCAAAAGAATATTCCCTCGATGACGTATTTGGCATTTGGAAAGACAAAAAAAATTCTCTTGACAAAGTAAGGGATCAACAATGGGGAAAAAGAAAGTAAATCAAATACTTTGTGATTCAAATGTGCTATTTCAATTTTTGAAAGGCGATGAGAAAACAAAATTAATCATGGATAATTTAGGCAAGGAACGCATTTCATTTTCAGTAATTACAGCCGCAGAGGCATTCGCTGGAAGTAGTAAATTAGAATTCGCGATGCTAAAAAAAGTATTTTCTTTTTATCGGATTTATCATTTGTCCAGAGAATCCTCTTCGGTATTTAATGGATTGATTCAGAGCTATCACAATCAGCATAGTAAATGGATTCCAGATGCATTAATTGCGTCCATTGCGATCACCAATAATCTTGAATTATTCACTTACAACCGCAAAGACTTCGATTTCATTGATGGTGTAAAGTTATTCGATCCATAAAACCGATGCTTCTACTGAGGTATTATATTACAAATTTTTAGTTTGATACGCCCAGAGTAGTCGTTCGGATCAATAGTTTAAATAAAGATCAAAAACGAGAGAGGACGTTTAATGAAAATTAGTTGACCCATCATCTTTTTCAGTGCACTCCTGATCACTGAAAACCAAAACAGGACAATCCTCAAAACTTAAACTCCACGCAAAAGGCGGCGACTGTATTGTATTGCCGGGCACCCGTAATCTGAGAAATATTGACACCATCTGTGCCTTTTTTAACTGGCAAAACAGACTGATCAAACCGCACCGCCAAACCAATGAGATCGGTCAAATGAAATCGAACACCACCCACGGCTGAAACCTCGATGGTTCTAAATTCTGTCTCTACTGTGCCGGGGGCGCTAAAACGGTTTCTCTCATCCTGATGTATCAGAACACCAATTCCGGGTCCGAGAAAAGCCGAAATTCTGTCAGAAAAGTCATAGCTCAAATAGCCGACCGCCTGGGCGTAAACGAGATTGGCAATATATTCCTCCAATTGAAAATTGGCGGAACCAAGTACGCGCTCACCTTTCTGAACAACATTTGCTTCCAAACCAAATTTCCAGACATCTTCAATGGGCATGAGCAGTCCGACACCACCCAATACGTTAATTTTGCTAAATCCCCGACCTGCGCCACCTTGCACAGCGCTTAACGATACGCCACCATGGATATAAAAAATATTGTCGTCCTGTTGCGCCAGAAGGTTGATGGAAGAAACCAAAAATAACAACGTCAGAATAATTTGCCCGCGATCTCTGCGCCGTTTTGAATAGACTGAACGATCTGTTGATGCGGGGAGGCCCTTGTAAGAATCTGTCATTGGCTTGCGAACTTTATATTCAGATTTAATCCAAGACCTTTCGTTCGGTGCTTTGAATAATTTCTCTGGAATCTGTGTCGTGCAAGTACGCAAAAACTTTACAATTGGCAATGGTCCAATTTTCCTGAACAGCCACATTAAAGTTAAAAAGCAGCGATTGAGACGCTGTTAATACTTCATTTCCGGTCAAAACCGTTTGGCCATAGAGCCCATTGACATTTCCCCGAAAAACGTGGTTGTGCGTATAGGGATATACGTCCATAGACCCATTCTTTTGGCCTTCAATAATTCCGCTTTCGGTAATTCCGACACTTAGGTTGTATGAACCAGTTAAATTGACCAGCGGTTTTACAGCCATTTGAACAGTCATCATGGCGCTGTTTTCGGATAGTGTTATGCTGCGTATCTCCAGGAAAGCCTTGGGAGATTCGGCCAACTCGTCTTCCAAACGGGAAGACCAATCTCCGGCAGGGACCACAATCCCATTGCCGAAGTTGCGGCGGTTCACTGTGCCATTGGGCAGACCAGATATCTGAAATGCAGAAATATACTGCTCTCCTTGGGCGGTCCTGAAATCGGTACTGTAAATTTCAGGTACCGGATTGATCGGTGCAGCAAATTGAGGAGTGGCGTGAACGAACACGAGCACCAGGCGTTCCCTCAATTGAGTTTTCAGGTTATTTGCTGTAGCGGAAGCCGGAGGGCAATTCTGACATCGGAAGCCGGTAAAATATTCGAGCAAACCGTTTTTTCGGTGGTTCTGATAAACCGAAGCCGGGTATTCGACATATGTTTCTGATAAAGTATCAGTGGAATCCGGATTAATATTCGCGAGCGAATCTCTGTAAGCCTGATCGCAGAATCGCTCGTCCTGATAGGGACAGTCATTTTTTTCGCAACTTACAAATGCCGAAGCCAACAAAATCAGCAAAAAAAAGACCGTTTGATTTTTCA
>JBBSDD010000016.1:0-14979 GCA_038249755.1 Flavobacteriales bacterium
CCCGTGGTGGCTACCCTACCCGATCTGGGCACCATGCTTTCAGTGACTTATATCAACGAGGTGGACATAAGAAGGGTAAAAGTTGGTCAGCGGGTAGAAATAGGTCTGGACGCCTTCCCGGATAAAAAAATGACCGGCAAAGTAATCCGCGTAGCCAATGTGGGAGAACAGCGACCAAATTCTGACGCCAAAATTTTTATGGTGAGCGTCGAAGTGAAAGAAAAAGATGACCTCCTCCGGCCGGCCATGACCACGAGCAACCGCATCGTCACAGAGACAACGGGAGATGCGCTCTACATTCCACTTGAATGCCTCTTCAATCAGGATGATTCAATCACTTACGTGTACAAACGCAGCGGCCTTACCACCACGAAACAGGAAGTGATCATCGGTCCCACCAACCGAAATGAGGTGGTAATCACCGCCGGACTGGAAGCCGAAGACAAAGTGTACCTGAGCCGGGTGAACAGCGCGGAAGACCAGTCCATCGTCTTGCTTCCGGAAATGGAGGGGAAGCGTCAGAAGAAGGAAAATGAAATTGCTCCGGGACTGCCCGATGAGGTACCTTCCGGAAATGATTCAGCACGCGTAACCGAAATCCGACAATGAACGAGCGGCTTCTCGCCAATTTCCACATCGCACTTGATGCCCTGATCAGCAACCGTACCCGGTCATTGCTCACTGCGCTCGGAATAATTTTTGGCGTGGCAGCCGTGATAGCTATGCTTGCCATTGGCAACGGAACCCAGCAGGAACTCAATGAGCAGATGAAATTGGTAGGCGTCAACAACATCGTTATCGCACCGGTGATAGAGCAGCTCAACGAAAAAGTAAACCGCGAAGGCAGTTCTGAAAAAATGAAGTTTTCGCCGGGACTGAGCCTGAATGATGCGGAATCTATTCGAGATGTAGTGCCTGACGTGGAGCGTATCAGCCCTGAAATACTTCTCGAAACCTATATCATTAACAAAGGCATCCGCCGATCTGCAAAGCTCGTTGGTGTCGAGCCTGTCTATTTCGAAATTTTCAATTTTGAACTCAGCGAAGGCCGGATGTTTTCGGAGGTACACCGGGAGTCTGGATCAGCAGTATGCATCATCGGCAAATCCATCAAGAATCAATTTTTCCCCACCGAAAATGCCATTGGCAAACAGCTCAAAGTAGGTCAGCAATGGCTGGAAGTGATTGGTATTCTCGACCAGCGCCTTATTTCGGAAGAAAGCGTCAGCAATCTCGGTATCCGCGATTACAACATGGATGTTTACGCGCCTTTGCAAACAGTTCTGATCCGGTATGAAAACAGAGATCTCGTCACAAAAGCCATGATAGCCAAAGAAAATGCTGTAAACAATGGTGAAGGCGAAAACCAGGAGCAAACCCAAGTTTCCCCAAACTATCACCAGCTCGACAGGCTGGTCATTCAGGTTGGGGAAACCTCGAGGCTCAATCCTTCCGCCGATATCATTTCGCGCATGCTTGCGCGAAAACACTTCGGCGTGGTGGATTACCAGATCGAAATTCCGGAACTCCTCCTCAAACAGCAACAGCGCAACAATGAACTGTTTAATTATGTACTCGGCGCCATCGCTGGCATTTCGCTGCTCGTGGGAGGCATTGGTATTATGAACATCATGCTGGCCTCCGTGCTCGAACGCATCAAAGAAATAGGGCTCCGGCTGGCGCTTGGCGCAAAAAAGACAGACATCATCAACCAGTTTATGTTTGAGTCGGTGATGATCAGCGTTACTGGCGGGTTGATCGGGATTGTATTGGGTGTTGCCATGGCCTATCTGGTGAGCGAACTTGCCGAAATAAAAACGGTCATCTCTATGTCGTCAATCGCTATTTCGTTTGGCGTGGCAGCCTCAATAGGACTTATATTTGGTATCGCGCCAGCCCGCAAAGCAGCCAGCCAAAACCCGATCAATTCCCTTCGTTATGAATAGTCTTAGAATCCTGGTGGCTTCGGCTTTCCTGTTGTTCGCTTTTGGATCGCAAGCCCAATTGGTGCGTCAATTATCTCTGGAAGATGTCGTGACAATGGCCCGCGGACAGTCTTCCTCATCCAAACAGGCTGAAACACGGCGCGATAACCGCTACTGGCAGTATAAGTTGTACAGATCGAATTACAATCCCCAGCTCGCCCTTTCGGGAAATGTGCCTGGATACAACCGCGACTTTTTGAGCAACAGGCTTGATGACGGAACAATCGTTTTTCAGGACAGAGAGCAACTCAATTCCAGTTTGAGCCTGGGACTCAACCAACCCATCGCTTTTACCGGTGGAAACATTTCTGTAAATACCAATCTCAACTATTTTCAGGACATCAATCAGGACCTGACGCGCTACAATACCACGACGTATAATGTACAGCTTGACCAACCACTTTTTGGGTTTAACCCACTGCGATGGGACAAGCGCACCGAGCCGCTCCGATACGAAGAAAGCCGTCGCGAATATGTGGAAGAACTGGAATTTTTGTCGCGCGAAGCGGTGGGTTATTTCTTCAATTTGCTGAATGCGCAAATCAATGAACAGATCGCAAGTTTCAACCTGGTGAACAACGACACCATTTATAAAATTGAAGAAGGTCGGTACAACATCGGCACCACTTCATTGGACAAACTGCTGCAGGTCGAGCTGCAACTCCTTCGATCGCAGCAGGATGTGGCACAAGCCCAACTCGACCGGCAAATCGGCAATCAACAACTTCGGGCCTATATCGCCATGAGTTATGCTGACACGATGAATCTGTTGGTACCTCAGGAAATCCCTTCTTTCGAGATCAATATGCAGGACGCCATACTCTATGCCAAAATGAACCGCGCGGACTATATCGCATTCGAGCGCCGCCGACTGGAAGCAGCGCGTGAAATCGCTGAAGCGAGAGGACAGCGTTTTCAAACCATGCTCACTGCATCTTTTGGTCTCAACAGTGCTTCCGGTAGTTTCGACAACGCCTATGAAGACCCAAATCGCCAGCAACGTGTGGATATTGGACTGGTGGTCCCCATTCTGGATTGGGGCCGCAACCGGGCGCGCATGCAAACGGCCCTGGCCAACCAGCAACTCAACGATTTTGTGATCGATCAGGATGAGCAAAATTTTGAACAGGAAATTTTTACCCTGGTGCGCCAGTTTGAGCTCCTGCGCAACCAATTGCGCATCTCCCGAAAATCGGATGAAGTGGCGCAAGAACGATACAATGTGGCTCAGAACCGGTACCTTACGGGAAAAGTGGATATCACCAACCTCAATATCGCCCTTTCGGAAAAAGATGAAGCCAAACGCTCATACATCAACGCACTTCGGGATTTCTGGTTGGCTTTTTACGATCTGAGAAGACTCACGCTATATGATTTTGCCACCGGGCAGCTGTTGTATGTGCCCGGCGAAAATGAATGAGTTCTGTATTAAGTGTCATACAAATTTTGCAAGACAAACTTTGGTGTAAGGCGAAACCTTTTCCCGCTTTATCCCCATTTTGGGAAACTCTGCAACATGACCAGAAAAAACTACACGAAACTTCGTGCAGCAAAAATCATTTCAATAGCGCCGAAACTGGCCTCAATAGTGGGATTTTGAATCCGTTTTAATTAAAATGACTTTTGGTTAAAAAATGTAAAATTTTCGGCACAACATTTGGCATCTCTTTGGCGATTAGCAATTAACCTTTCAGCAAAAGATATAATTTTCGCGGTTGGGTCAGTTCTATCTTTAACCAGTCTCTGCCATGAAAACGATTTTACTCTGTATACTTCTGATAGCTGGACCGGTCGTTTTGGCCACATCCCTCTCTGACTTCAATAAATCATCTGAATTCCGTGAAGCCTTGTTTGAAATTGATTTCTTTTATTATTTTTCCATATCTCTTGTCCCCTTTGTGGTGGCCGCCCTTATCGCCTGCGCGATCACCTACACCGGATGGAGCAGAAAGCCTTTTACCTGGTGAATATCTTTTTAATCATTGGGGTAAGAGGGCCACTGGAATTGATTTCAGCCAGACCTGAAATGTCGGAAAATCATGGAGCAATGCAGGTTGGTCAGGTCACCAATGCGTAATTTCCCTCACCTAAAATCAAAAAATATTTTACTTTGGACGTGCATTTGGACCGTCACAACTGTGATAGCTCAGACCAACCAAAAAATTTAATCATTCATTAACCGTCCATTATGAATCCGATACTGAAAGATATACTTGCTGTTTTCACCGGATTGATTGTGGGCAGCATTGTCAACATGGGAATTATCATGGTAAGCAGTGATGTTATACCGCCTCCATCTGGTGGTGATAGCACCACAATGGAAGGACTAAATGCCACCATGCATCTCTTTGAACCCAGGCACTTTATTTTTCCATTTCTTGCCCATGCGATAGGAACTTTGGTCGGTGCTTTTATTGCCGCGCGAATTGCTTCCACCCGAAAAATGACCATGGCGCTGGTCATTGGTTTTTTCTTTCTCATTGGCGGTATTTCCAACGTGATGATGCTTCCATCACCAACCTGGTTTATCATCGTCGATTTGGGTCTTGCATACATTCCGATGGCCTTGCTCGGAGGCAAACTGGGTATCACGCGGCGCAAAATCCCCATGTGATTGTTTTATTTTACTGATCTGGAATAGCAATAAGGATTTCACCGAAAATTCCTGCAAAAACGACTTCTTTTATCAGGAATTGCGCCGTAAATGAACCAATGTTTTTGAAGCAGGGCATTGATGCGCTTAAAGGATTTTGAAGTTGGGAATGGTGATGACGCCAAATCGTAAATCTTGAGTTCGAAGGAGGGTGGCGCCGTGGAATTCTGGTTTTGAGGATTGTAGGTCTGAGGGCCGATACGTAGAGAGGAATAGCTCTTCCCCCTGATTAGCGCCTTTTTGTAGCGGGAAATAATAAAAACTCCAATGGGAATTGTGAGTACAAAGGCGAGTATCAGGATGGCCATTACCGCACCCGGGAAGAAAGAAATATCGTTGTTCATACAGCAGCTTTGGTTAGCATTTTATGAAATGACACCCCCTCAAGCGGCGTATTTCATATACAAAGATGTCGATATTCTGTTGATTTGAAGATCGAGATATGGAAGAAGGCCGTGGCCACGGTCCAAGCGTGGTTAGGCTTGTTCAAACCTCTGGCGTTTTTTTGTCGGCGGCAATTCGTTGATCTGATCTCAATTCATCAATTCGGCGGGACGCCGGGGAAAGCCACACGTGCCGGACGCCGGCCCCGATGGCAATCAGGCGAGCGCGGGCAGCGACTGCGATACACCATGCACGATTATAAAAAATGCCCTGTACCTTTGTGCCATGTCAAAACTGGAACTTAAAAAGTATCTTAAATCCCTCAAGAAAAAGGCGCTTGAAGAACAGATTCTGGATCTCTACACCCGCTACAAGGAAGTAAAGGTATTCTATGATTTCGCTTTCAATCCGAAAGAGCAAGATATGATGGATGCCGCGAAAGCCAGAATCAACAAAGAATACTTTCCGCAAACGCGAAGGAGACCAAAAGCCAGGAGGTCGGTGGCTCAAAACCTGATCAAACATTATTTGACATTGGGAATGGAGCCTGGATTGATCGCCGATCTGATGTTGTACAATATCGAAACGGCTATGGCCTTTGCGCAACAGCGCCCACCGAGACAAGATTCATTTTATACAAGCATACTAAGATCATACGAACAATGTCTGGATCACCTTCACTACCATCAGCTTATAGCAACATTTCTCACGCGCGTGGAAGCCATTGAAGACCTCAGCCGACAACTGAAATGGTCAATCGCGGATCAATTTACAGAGTCATTGTATCTTGCCCTTGGTCGCTATAATAAAAGCCAATCGCAGACCCCACGAGGATAAAAGTCCTGATTACTCCAATTTTAGATTTGCACAACAATATTTTTAGCCTTTCGGCCAACCGTATTTAAAATGTACGTCCTACTATGGACGTGCTGAATAGAAAGTTGTGTTAACCATATGACTTTAAAATAAATTTCGTCCGTCAGGGATTGATAGATATTTTATTCCAAAAGGCTTTCCTCCGAAATGTGATTTTATTTTAGAGAACTTTTTAGAATGCAATATTTCTAATCCCAGATTTGATCTATTAACCAATCATTTCTTCCGTTATGTTGAAATTTTCCACGCTGTTTACATGCAACCTGCTGTTTTTTTTATCTTCCCATTCCAATGCGCAGGAGCATTCGATAGCGCGGGAATGGAATGACGAGCTTCTTTTTGCGATAAGCGAAGATTTCGCCCGGCCTACTGTCCACGCCAGAAATCTCTTCCACGTTTCGGCGGCCATGTATGACTCCTGGGCGGCCTACACGCCTTCTGCAGAGACATGGCTTCTGGGCAAAACACATGGAACATTTAACAGCACGTATGAAGGAGTACCAAATCCGGACAACATACTTTTTGCCCAAAATGAAGCCATCAGCCACGCAGTATACCGTATGATCCTCCATCGGTTTCAGACTTCGCCGGGTCTTGGTCAGGTTTTGCCACGGATTAACGACCTGATGTCTGAAAATGGTTTTGATATCAATAATACATCAACCGATTATTTCAACGACGGCCCTGCAGCCTTGGGCAATTACATCGCTGCGCAGTATATCGCATTCGGACTCCAGGATGGATCCAACGAGGGAGGTAACTATGCCAACCTATATTATGTGCCTGCCAATCCACCTGTAGCCCCCGAAAATCCGGGCAATCCAAATATGTTGGATCCAAATCGCTGGCAACAAATCAGCCTCACTGTTTCTATTGATCAGTCAGGAAACCCTGTGGCTTCGACCCCTTCCTTCCTCGGACCGGAGTGGGGCAACGTATACCCTTTTTCACTGGATGACTCAGTGCTCACGGTTGCACAACGCGATGGCCACAATTACAATTTATACCACGATCCCGGTATGCCAGTGCTTCTCGATACAAATGACGCTGCCGGCCTCGAATCTGCTTACAAATGGAACTTTCTGCTGGTCTCCATCTGGCAATCACATCACCGGATAGATGATAATGTTTCTTGGGATATATCCCCAAGGTCTCAGGGAAACATTCAAAGCTATCCCACCACCCAGGAAGGCCTGGAAGAATTTTACGATTTGTATGGCGGGGGCGACACGGGAGAGGGGTATGATGTGAATCCGGTAACAGGTATGCCATATGAGCCCCAAATCGTAAAACGCGGAGATTATTCCCGGGTTTTGGCGGAGTATTGGGCTGATGGGCCAAATTCTGTGACTCCACCTGGACATTGGTTCGATATTCTTCACTATGCCATGGATCACCCACTTTTCGAGCGAAAATGGATGGGTGAAGGAGAGATATTAAGCGATCTGGAATATGATGTCAAGGCCTTCTTCGCGCTTGGAGGTGCCATGCACGATGTAGCAATTTCGGCATGGGGGATTAAAGGATATTACGATTATCCAAGACCAGTGTCCGCCATCCGTTTTATGGGAGATCATGGTCAGTGCAGCAATCCTGCTCTCGATAATTTTGACCCGGCCGGACTTCCTATCATTCCGGGACATGTGGAAGTGGTCGAAGCAGGTGATCCACTTGCCGGTGATGACAACGAACATATTGGGAAAATGAAACTCTATACCTGGAAAGGGCCGGACTACATCGGAAATCCCAACACAGACATGGCTGGCGTGGGATGGATACTGGCCGAAGAATGGTGGCCATATCAAAGGCCAACTTTCGTAACGCCTCCTTTCGCGGGGTACGTATCCGGGCACAGCACATTTTCGCGCAGCGCTGCAGAATTGATGACCTTGATGACCGGATCGGCCTATTTTCCAGGCGGAATGAGCAATTTTGTGGCGGGTCAAAACGAATTTCTCGTTTTCGAACAGGGTCCGAGTGAAGAGATCATACTTCAGTGGGCCACTTACCGTGATGCCTCTGACCAATGCAGCCTTTCACGAATTTGGGGAGGAATCCATCCGCCAATCGACGACATTCCCGGAAGGTTTATGGGAATGAAAATAGGTCCGAATGCTTTTCATAAAGCAAACAGCATTGTAAGCGCCGTAAAACCAATTGTATTAGAGGTGGCTTCTTCGGAGCAAATTTATAACACATCCAACATCGGTTCGGAAATTTCAGTAAGCATCACCTTCGACAGAGAGATGAATACCGCGATAAGTCCGCAAATTGATTTTCCGGAAGGAGACCCAACGATTGAAGCGATTGCTCTACAGAATGCCGAATGGATTGATAATGACACATATGTATTGACATATATCCTGGAGGACGTGGAATATGAATCTGACAACACCATCATTCGTATCCAGGGTGCCTCAGACATGAATGGACTTGATCAATCTGTGCATGTGGATGTGACTCCGTTTCTCATCGATACCAAAAAACCAGTAATTCTGGAGGTGGTGCCTGATTTCTCAATCGTGAATGATTTTCAGACTGCCGGAGGACTTTTATTAATTGATTTCACTTTCTCAGAATCGTGCGACATCGCGCTCATACCGGAAATTTCCCTTAACCACGCCGATGATTTATCTGCGAGTTTCAGCTTCAGTACTGAAAATAGCTTTTGGACTAGTCAAACCACGTATACAGCAGCTTTCGAAATGTCTGACAACAATCAAGAAGCATTCGGAATCGGGATTTCTGTTGATAATATCGGGGATTTGGCAGGAAATGTCCTCCAACCGGTGATTGTGGAGAATCTAATAACGCTGGATACAAAAAATCCCGTGACTTCTGCGGTTTCACTTTCTGACAATATTCTCGGCTTGAATGATCTTGGGAGCACTGCATTGGTAGTCGAACTTACTTTTGAAGAGCCTATGAATACGGATATCAATCCCCAATTGATATTTACAGGTGACGATCCTCTGGCGCTATCGCTGGTCGCTAATACAACGAATACCATCTGGCTATCATCTACGAATTGTCAACTCGCATTTGATCTGCAATTTGCCAATGAAGAATTAAACACCATCCAGGTATCGCTGGCGAATTTTAAAGACCTTCAGGGCAATATTTCTACTACGATTTTAGATAATTTATTTGTCGTTGACACCAAACGTCCTGAAGTAACTGAAGTAAATCTATCGACAGAAGTGATTTCCGATCTTCAAGTCGGCTCCGGAGGTTTTGAAATTTTCGTTGCTTTTGCGGAAAATATGAACACCTTGCAATTGCCCCTTGTGACGGTAAGCAATACAGATGGAACACTCACACCCCAGTTTTCGCTTAGTTCATGGGATGATGATTTTACTTTCAAAGCGGTATTTTTGGTTACCGACCAAAATGTGGAAATTGACGATCTGGATGTTACCGTCAATTTTGCAAGAGATCTGGCTGAAAATGAACAGTTGGTTCACTCTGTTTCTCCGGGACTTTCCATTGATACAAAAAATCCGGAGCTGATAGCAGTTACTGCCAATGTGAATGATTTGACCAACAGCCAGGCAGGAAGTAATGGATTTTTTATCCTCTCCGCCTATAATGAACCGATGAGTTTATCCTCTTCGGTTGAAGTTCAGTTTGTGCCAACCGAACCTGCCATCAGTATCCTTTCGGCAAATCTTGATGAATCGACCTGGATCAGTCCATTTTCCTATCAAAATTCTTTCGACGTAAATGCAATGGCAGCAAATGTGCAGGGTATAGGCATTGTTTTGAGCAATGCACAGGATGAAATGGGAAATTTGATGGTACCGTTTTCCGAAGAAGATTTTCTCAGTCTCGTCATGGAGTCGGTCGGAACAAGGCCCGGATACAATCCATTTGATATGGTATTCTACCCTGTGCCGTTAATCGCCGGTGATCGGTTGAATTTGCGAATGGGTATAAACGCAGGAAATCTGACTTTGCGACTCTTTGACTTACAGGGGAGAGCTGTTTATTCTGAATATTTTCCCGTGATGAACGCAGGACACTACGCCCTGGATTTACCTTCACTTCCTTCAGGGCTATATCTCTTTGAGATTCGCTCCATGCTGGGGGTGCATACTGCAAAAATTACTATTTCATATTAAAATGTACAGGCCAACCATGTCGACCGCAAAACATTATATCCTTCAATATCCGGTTTTCGGAATTTTCACAGGTCTGATATCCCTGTTCCTGTTGCCACAGGAAATTTGTGGGCAGATGTTTGTTGACAAGGCAGTACCAATGAATATTTTGGCGATTACAAATAGTGATCAGTATGGAAATGGGGTCAGCACGTACGACTTTGATGAAGACGGAAAGGACGACATCACCTTATGCACCAATCAGGGTAACATGTTCTTTTACAAAAACATAGGAGAGGATTTTTCCCTGCAACCATTTAATATCAATGGACCGGGGATAACGAGACATCTCATCTGGGTAGATTATGACAATGACGGTGATTTGGATATCTTCCTAACGACGTATGGCGGTAAGGTTACATTGTATAAAAATAACGATTGGACATTTTCAGACGTAACTTTGGCGTCAGGATTGCCATTGATAACAGCCAACTGGTATGGCGCGAGTTTCGGTGACTACGACCGGGATGGCGATCTGGATTTGTATATATGTGTTTATGATTTTACCAATGCCAGCCCTCCGCAGCCTTGGGCTTTAAACTACCTTTACAGAAACAACGGCGACAGTACGTTTTCTGACGTGACAGTTCAGGCCGGTGTAATCTCACCACCTGCTGTTTCCTTTCAGTCCGTATGGTTGGATTATAACAATGACAACTGGCCTGACCTGTTCGTAATCAACGACCGGATATTTACGAATAAGCTATTTGAAAACAATGGTGATGGCACTTTTACAGATGTGACTGCGACTGCTCAGATGGAATTTCCCCTGCAGGATGTGATGTCAAATACGGTTGGTGATATGAACAATGATGGTTTTCTGGATATTTTCATGACCAATACCGGATCCGCCACAAGGCCCACCATATTGAGTGTAAATAACGGAGATGGAACTTTTACGGAAAGTGCCGAGGAATATGGCGTGCAGGTATTTTATAACAGCTGGGGAGCAGTATGGATCGATGCCAACAATGATGGTTGGCAGGACCTATACTTCACAACTTCAGACAATACCCCCAATTACTTTTTTCTAAACAATGAAGGAAATAGTTTTACGTCGGCACAGAATCTTGTGTCCTCGGCGGCCAACCCCGACAGTTATGTCGTGGCAAAAGGTGATTTTAACAATGATGGCGCCTACGACATGGTGGTAAAAAGTCGCGCACCCAACAGACAACTCGTGTTGATGAATACAGGTGCAGGCAACAATTTTATCAAAATGACGCTGAGAGGTACCCTTTCGAACCTGCAGGCCATAGGGAGTTGGATTCGCGTGTATGAAGGAGATTTAGAATTGTCGGATTACACTTTGTGCGGAGAAACCTATATGGGACAAAATTCCCAACACAAAATATTTGGATTGGCTGAATCGGACGGTTTTGTTGATTCTGTTACGGTTACGTATACCAGCGGACATACAGACGTGTACTACAACCTGCCTGTCGATTCCGCATACCGATTCACAGAAGGAGAAACGTATCAGGTATCGCTTCAATCCGATCCCGGACCTTCCGTTTGTGCAGGAGAAAGTATCCAACTCGATGCAGGTGAACACCACACCTACCTCTGGAATACCGGAGATACGTCCCAATTTTTGTCGGTGTCAATTTCAGGAACATATTTAGTAACAACCACGAATCCCTATGGCATACAAGCAACAGATTCTTTGGAAATCGCTGTGAATCCACTCCCGGTCATCTCCCCTTCCATCACTCAAATCGATTGCAACGGAAACTTCACCGGAAAGGTAAACCTTTTTAATCAAACCGGAATTTCCACGGATACAGTATTGTGGAGCAATGGACTGACCGGCTTGCTAATAACCGACCTGGGTCCGGGAGTTTATGAGTACACCTATACAGATGTAAATAACTGTTCGGCAAGTGGTTCAGTAACCTTGTTTGAACCTTCTGAACTATTTCCTTTTGTTGAGACCACGCCCGAAACCGCCGGACAGTCCAATGGAACGATTCTCGTTAATGTATTTGGTGGTACCCCACCCTATTCCCTTTTTCTCAATTCAGAACCCGCCTCCACTCCGATTACAGGGCTTATGGCAGGTACATATGTGCTGGATATATTTGATGACAACGACTGCTTGAATCAAACAAGTGTTGAGATCGGCCTGGTTTTGGCGAATAACCGGCAAACGCTCGAAAGCGTTAAGATTTACCCCAATCCGGCCACAAATGAACTCCGTATAGATTCAGAAATTCCTGTGGAGCACTTCCGAATCTTTTCTTTGGAAGGACGTCAAATCATGCAAATGAGTTCAAATTACCTTTCCGGGAAAGGGATAGACCTTCAGTCTTTGAATCCAGGTATGTATCTTCTGGAAGCGGTCTTTGTCAATGGACAAAGCCTACGAAGCGTATTTGTAAAATTATAATCGGATACATATTTAGTTTCCAAAATTTCGCAATAAGTCGCCGCTGAGCCTCAGGAGTTCAGTTTCAGAAATTTTGAGTTCATAGCTGGTCTGAATCAACCGGAATTCAGCATCTATCAGATTCCTCTGAGCTTCACGAAGTTCGAGTGCAGTAATGGTTCCAATCCGCATCATTTCGGTAGAGATGTCCAGGTTTTCCTGCGCCACCTCTACATTTTTTTGCTCAAGACCATATAGCCGACTCACAGTCATATAAGCCGTATAAAAGCGATACAACTCACTGCGCAAACGCAATTCAGTTTGTTCGAGACTCTGTTGGCTATTTTCAATTGTTATTTTCGCAATTTGGTTGGCTGTGCGGTTTTGAATACCGTCAAAAATGGTCCACCGCGCCACCACGCCGTATGATAGTCCGGAAGTTTGATTGGACTGAAGAAAACCAATTTCTGATTCAGAACGCTGATACCGGTAATCAGCTATCACTCCCAAAGTCGGAAACATCGTTGAGCGCGATGTTTTCAATCCCAGCTCAGCGAGTTGCACATCTGTTCTGGCGAGGGTGAGTTCCCTGTTTTGAGCCATCACTTTTTGGGATAAGTCAGCAAAAATAAGATCATCTCTGGTTTCGATGCGGGTGGAAACTTCAAATTCCGTATCGGGTTCCCGGCCCATCAATTGGTTTAAAACGGCTTTTCCGTCCAGTATTTCATACGCCAGGCGGATGAGGGCTGCACTATCGGCATTGATATCAACCGAAGCCAGCAATACCTCCTGACCAGAGCCTGATCCAATACGCAAACGCTCCTGAGCCAAAGTTTTACGCTCAAGGGAAATCTCAATGGCATTTTCAATCGCTGTTTTTTGCTTTTGTTTCTGAACAAGATCATAATATGCGGCGATGACCAGGGATACAGCATTCTCAACCTGCACCTGCGCTTGTACACGCCCGATGTCCTCAAAAGCCATTAATTGATCTCTGTTGGTGATGGCTGCCAATCCGCCAAAGATGGTCCAATCAAGCACGACATTTCCATCCAGAAAATTGTTGCTCACATTGTCTCCTTCTCTTACCTCTCCATTAAAAAATTGCTGTCGCGTATTGATAAGTTCATCTTCCCTGGTAAAATTGGCGGTCAGAGAGGGCAAAAATCCGGCATTTCCCCAATTGTTTCCAATACTGGCAATTTCGGCATTATTCCGCGCAATTCGAATATCATAGTTTTGCTTCAGAGCAATAGCGATGGCGCCATTTACGTCCAATGAATCTTGCGCCTGGCCGTGCCCACAGGTACCCAGCAAAACCAGGAATGTAAGCCATTTAAATATGTTCATCATGGTAAATGGTTTTGTCGCGCGACATGAAAGTGTACAGCGCCGGTATGACAAAAAGGGTCAATAAAAGCGAAAAAAGTAAGCCTCCAATAATAGCAATGCCCATCGAAACCCGGCTAACAGACGAGGCTCCAAGTGCTAAAGCGATGGGTAAAGCGCCGAGCACAGTTGCCATGCTCGTCATCAAAATAGGTCGAAATCGCGTTGCAGCGGCTTCCATCACAGCTTCATAGGTTTTGAGTCCGGACTCTTTGCGCTGGTTGGCAAATTCGACGATGAGTATTCCGTTTTTGGTGACAATACCCACGAGCACGATAATACCGATTTGACTGAAAATATTGAGGGTCGATCCAGTCAGCCACAATGCGAGCACAGCACCAGCAAGAGCAAGAGGCACCGTAAACATAATGATCAATGGATCCAGAAAACTTTCAAACTGACCTGCGAGGGTGAGATAAACCAATACAAGCGCCAGCAGAAAAGCAAACAACAAAGTGCTTGAGCTTTCCGCAAAATCACGGGAAGCGCCTGCCAGATCAGTGCTATAGGTTTCGTCTAAAACTTCATCCGCAATGGCTTCCATGGCTTGAATGCCTTGTCCCAAAGATATCCCCGGCATCGTATTGGCAGAAATTGTAGCAGAAACATAACGGTTGAATCGAAAGAGTTGAGGCGGACTGGTTTGCTCTTCGATCGTGACAACATTGTCCAATTGCACGAGGCCCCCATTGCTGCTTCGCACAAAAATGGAGCGCAAATCTGCAGGATCATTGCTATTGCCCTCTGAGGCCTGACCGATCACCTGGTATTGCCGGCCATCTTTGATAAAGAACCCCATCCGCTGATCGCTGAAATAGAGTTGCAGCAACTCCGCGATATCGCGCACGGATACGCCAAGTGCCTGAGCGCGGTCCCTGTCTATGTTAACGCTCAATTCAGGTTTATTGAACTTGAGATTGATGTCCACCACCGAAAAAGCCGGGTCGGCCTGTGCTTTTTCCATGAAGACGGGGACGGCCTCTTTAAGTTTCTCAAAATTGACAGCCTGGATGACGAACTGGACTGGTAGTCCTCCCCTGCGATCACCAATGGTCTGTTCCTGATTGACGATGAGACGCGCACCAGTCTCTGATCGGAACACCCCGGCGAGCGAATCTGCAATGGCCATTTGAGATCGGCTGCGAAACGCTGGTTCCACAA
>JBBSDD010000017.1:0-14822 GCA_038249755.1 Flavobacteriales bacterium
CGCGCCACTATAACCGGATAAAAACAGACGGTTTTTGTCGTTGATAATGTAATTAACCTTGGCATTGATATCATAAAAATAAAGCCGGTTATCAGCGAGGTTGTCGCCAAAAAGCGGCAAAAATATATCACCATAAGAACGCCTTCCGGCTATCATGAAAGAGGCTTTGTCCTTCGCGATGGGGCCTTCGAGCATAAGCCGGCTTGATATGAGTCCGATACCCGCACTTCCGCCAAATCCCTTCATATTGCCTTCGCGTTGCCGCACATCGAGTACACTTGACAGCCGGCCACCGTACCTCGCAGGGATGCCACCTTTGTAGAGGGTTAGGTCTTTTACCGCATCGGCATTGAACACCGAGAAAAATCCGAAAAGATGGGAGGAATTATACACCGTGGCTTCATCGAGTAAGATGAGATTCTGGTCAATGTTTCCGCCACGCACGTTAAATCCGGTGGCGCCTTCGCCTACGGTGGAAACACCTGGGAGTAACTGAATACTCCTGATAATGTCAACTTCACCCATGAACTGCGGGATGTCTTTGATTTTTTGAGCGTCCATGCGTTGCACGCCGGTTTCAATACTCGTTACGTTTCTGTTGGCTTTTTCTGCAGAGATTTCCACCGTTTGCAGGAGCTTTTTGTCGGGGGTCATCTCCAGACTGAAAGTTTGATCGGTAGTGAGATCGAAGGTTTTAGTTTCCGCCAGAAATCCCAGGTAGTTGAAAGTGATGTTGTACGAGCCAGGAGGCAGTGAAATAGAATAAAATCCGTAGACGTTGGTGACTGTTCCCGATTTGATTTCGTCCACATAAATTGTGGCTCCAATGAGTTCTTCGCCATTATTGGCATCCCGGAGATAACCGCTGATTGTGACCTTGGATTGCGCAAAACCATAAAGGCTCAAAGCGGTTAAAAGTAAGGCTAGAAGATGACGCATGGTTGTTTTCTGGATTTGCAGCATTTGAAATTGATGTTGATCGGCACGAAGTTTTATAAAACTCCGCCGCCCGCGACACCTTAAAATTTTACCGGCGCAAAGTTCCAATATATAATCAATCAACTTCATCTCAAATTTGATGAAAGGGTTAGAATGGGTGATGAATGGTACGTGTCAGGTGGTCAACATCAGTTGTCAGGTTAATTACTTGAATTCAGGTGGAGAAGAGTAAACCTTGAATTAACTTTTAGATAAAATTCAGACTATTTTCAGAAGCGTATTTCGACTACTCCGGATTGGAGCCAACTCAAAATGAAAGAAACCTGAAGCGGATAATGGATTATTGAAAATTAACTTCATTTTGAAAGGCTTAATCATCAGACTACAAATATTTTTATATTTTCCAAAACATGTTTTCGGGCATCGTTCGTGGAAAAGCAAACCAATTCCAACTGCAATATTTCATCAGCCCTGGCTTTTGCGCAAACAGATCCCGCTATCGAAGCCAATTTTCTTGAGCCATATTACCTTCTCTGAGACAACGGGATTGGGATACTTTACCCATCCCGACTATTTTCTCATTCACCGGGATATGCCGGTGGTGATTAATTTTCGTGAAAACGATGCAACGCTGGGCCGCAATATTCCCGCGCAAAAACACTACCTCGAAGCCGGTTTTGAATACCCATCTAAATGGAAGGTTGATTTCGCTTACCGAACGCTCCCGGGTTTTGAAGAACTCGTGATCGAAAGTTTGTCGAAAGAATAAAACCTTATCTCCAGGTGGAGGCAATGGCCGCGCAATATACGCCGGCGGTTTCCGTGCGGAGGCGGTTGCTGCCGAGGCTGATGCCCTGAAAACCGGCTGCGTAGGCCGCTTCGATTTCCCCGTGGGTGAAATCACCTTCGGGGCCGATCAGTATCAGGACGTTTTCCGGTGCGGCTGGCCTCGCTTCGTGGAGCGCAATTCGGGCAAAATTTGTGTCGCAATGCGCGATGAACCGATTATTTTTGCTTTCAGTGGTTATTTTGCTGAAAGGCACACTTCCTTGAAATACGGGCAAGAAACTCCGCTGACTTTGTTTGGCGGCTGCGATGATGATGCGGTCCAAACGTCCGTCATTTAGGCGGCTACGCTCGGTGCGCTTCGATTCGAGGGCGATGATGTCGTCAACTCCCATTTCTGTAGCCTTTTCAAGAAACCACTCGAAGCGGGATGCATTTTTGGTGGGAGCGAGGGCGACGGAAAACCGGAATTGCGGAGCAGGAATTTCGATTTTGTTTTCCACGGCGAGGATCACCTGGTTTTTGCCGATGATGCGCACAGCGCATTGGTATCTGTTGCCTCGACCATTGCCAATTTCGATGGAGTCGCCCACGCTGATGCGCAGTGCCTTGATGGCATGCCGGCTTTCTTCCTCATTGAGAATGCCAGTAATTGGATCGAAAGTGGGGTCGAGGAAATAATGCACGAATAAAATTTGAATTTGAGGCTAAATATAGGTGATCAGATTTATAAGGGGGGAATTCATTGAGGGATGCTGCTTAATCGCTGCATTCTGTTATGCCTTTGTTTCGGAGCATTTACCTTCGGTGAGAACGCTGGGCTAAGTGAAATGCAGAACGGGTTACAGGGTCAAGACATCCGGTTTAAAGGAATTGACTTCCGGATTTCTACTTGACCAGAAAGGTCTGCATCCTGCAAACACCCAGCTCACAACTTGACAAACTCGCGGAAATTTATGCGATTCACCAAAGCCGTGTTGGCATTATAGGTATCCTTGAAACGTTGTGGAAATCTGGCGGATGTTTTTTCCCATTTGAACTCGTAGCCGGATATCTCTCCATCGCGTTCCTCGACCAGATCGATTTCCTGCTGATCGCGGGTGCGCCAGAAGTACATTTTTGCAAAAGTTTCGTTGTATGCATGCTGCTTGAGCCGCTCGCTGATTAGAAAATTTTCCCATAAGGCTCCCTTGTCTGCCCTAAGCTCCAAAGGTTTAAAATTTCCGATAATCATATTTCTGATGCCATTGTCGTAGAAATAGATCTTTCGGTTTTGCTTGATTTCATTCCTCAGATTGCGACTAAAACTTGGAAGCCTGAATATGATATAGCCTTTTTCTAAAATGTTGATATAGTTCTGAACTGTCACTTTGTTGATGCCCACCGTTTGAGCGAGTTCGTTATAATTCACCTCGCTGCCGATTTGCAGCGCAAGGGCCTGAAGTAGTTTTTCGAGTACCTCTGGTTTTCTGATTTCAGAAAAGGCCAGTATATCCCGATATAAATAGCTATTTACAAGATTTTTCAGCACACTGCGTTCCTTACCCACGTGGTTGAGCACATCGGGATACATGCCGTAGAGCAGACGGTTTTCAAGCTGCTGCTCGGACTTGAGGTATCCTATACTTTGTTCGTATTCCTCCCATGAGATGGGGAAAAGCTCAAACTCCCATTTCCGGCCCGTGAGGGGTTCGTTGAGTTGGTTTCCAAGGTCGAAAGATGAGGATCCGCTTACAAGCAATTGTACTTTTTTGAATTGATCGGTAATGATTTTCAAGGTGAGTCCAATTCCGTCTATGCGCTGAGCTTCGTCGATAAAAACAAGGTCATGGTCACCAATCAATGACTTGATCTCCTCTGTATTGGGATTTGTTAAGAGTGAACGCATGGTGGGGTCGTCCGCATCCAGAAAGATGTGCTCCACATTTTCGAGCAGTTTATTCACCAATGTGGTCTTTCCAACTTGCCTGGCGCCCACGAGCACAATCGCTTTGCCAGTTCCCATCTTCTCTCTGATAGCCGATTCAAGCGAACGAAGTATCATATTTTCTTTCGAAATTACAACAATTCGTCATCATAATGACCAATTGTGGCAGCAATAAGTTATTACGATGACCGATTGTATTGAATGAAATGTTGTTTTTCTACACTTTCTCGTCCCTGGCTCCGGGGCATTGCAACTTAGCGACGAAGGAGCGATCTCACCGCAGGTAAATACTGCGGAGCACAAGAGAAATAAATCCCATCTCACAACTTCATCTCACCCCATACATCATACGGATTAGACAAAACGCACTTTTCAGATCAAATTATTTCAGAGATGGATTAAACACTCTTATCGCGTCATAACCCAATTCGAACTACCCTCGCTCCCATACCAATGACAATGGTCATCTCGATTAGTTTCTTGGATATAAGATATAGGACAAGCTTAAGACATGAATCATAAGACCTCTGGCCAAGCGTCGGATTGTGTCGCACTCAGTGCGGTCGTCCTGGTAGGATAGCCACAACCCCAAGCTTCGCATGGGGTTAAGCATGGTTGAGCACTCCGTGCTTTATGAACACATCGAAAGCTGTCAGGGAAGGTGTAGATACGGGACTTGTGGAATCCTGGCGCGGAGCGCCAAACCATGCTTAACCCTATACGCTTGCGTATGGGGTTAAACAACGCAATCGTTGAACAGCCTGGAAGGCTGAACAAAAAATGAACTGTATCGGTTGGTCGCGCTTACCAATGACATATTTTTCATCCGCTTCGCAGCATTTGCAATGCTGCGGAACTTAGAATTTAAATTTGCATACATTTTTCCTCTTCAACGAAGGAAGTAGATTCGTTGGGACGAGCTGGTTATTCTGCTGCAGCATTGCGAATGCTGGGCGGAGCGTTCTCATTGGGGCAAATTACTGCGGATTGCAACCTATTCTCAAAAAAAAGACCGCAGGGCAGATGCCCGGCGGTCGTAATTCAGTGATTTATTTGCCGAAAAGGCAAACAGCAACTATGCCTTTTCCTTTTCCCGAACCTTGGGAGCTGCATCACGGATTTCAGCTGAAACACCCGCCTCGAATTTCTTAAAATTATTGATGAATTTTTCTGCCAGTATATTGGCTTTTTCGTCATAAGCGTCCATGTCTTTCCAAGAGTGACGTGGGCTGAGTATTTCTGATGGCACTTCCGGACAGCTTGTGGGCATGTCGAGACCAAAAACCCTGTGTGCGCGGTACTCCACGTTGTCGAGTTTGCCTTCGAGGGCTGCGGTAATCATCGCCCGGGTGTAGCGCAACTTGATGCGGTTTCCGTCGCCATAGGCACCACCTGACCAACCGGTATTGATGAGCCAAACACGGGTGTTGTGTTTTTTGATCTTTTCTGCAAGCATGTCGGCGTATTTACCTGGATGCAAAGGCATGAAAGGCGCTCCAAAACAAGCGCTGAATGCCGAAACAGGTTCGGTGATGCCCGCTTCCGTCCCAGCCACCTTCGCAGTGTATCCGGATATGAAGTGATAAGATGCCTGTGCCGGAGTCAATCGGGAAATGGGAGGCAAAACCCCAAAAGCATCGGCAGTCAGGAAAAAGATATTCTTGGGAACACCTCCTTGGGAGGGGCTTACCGCATTCTCAATATGGTGAATGGGATAACTGACGCGCGTATTTTCGGTTTTCGATTTGTCCGCGTAATCTGGTTCGGAGGTATCGTCCTTAAAGACGATATTTTCCAGCAGGGCGCCAAACTTGATGGCATTGTAAATCTGTGGTTCCTGCTCCTCGGTCAGGTTGATGCATTTGGCGTAACAGCCACCTTCAAAATTGAAAACACCTTCGTCAGACCAGCCGTGTTCGTCGTCGCCGATCAATCCGCGGTCTGGATCGGAAGAGAGCGTTGTTTTTCCCGTTCCGGAAAGGCCAAAGAAAATGGCGGTATCGCCGGCTTTACCGATGTTGGCCGAGCAGTGCATCGGCAATACATTCTTGTAGTTTGGCAAAAGGAAATTCAGGGTGCTGAAGATGCCTTTTTTGATTTCGCCGGTATATCCTGTACCACCAACGATGGCCATTTTACGGGTAAAGTTGATGATGGCAAAATTGGCCTCCCGGGTTCCGTCTATGGCTGGATCTGCCTGAAATCCGGGAGCACATACCACGGTCCATTCGGGTGTGGCTGAGGCGATTTGATCATTGGTGAGGCGGAGAAACATGTTGTCGGCAAACAAACTGCTCCAGGGCAATTCAGTCACCACGCGCAATGGCATGCGGTAGGCATCGTGGTCGCACACAGCCGCATCTTTTACGTATATGTCGCGGCCAGTGAGATACGCGCACATCCTGTTGTACAAGGCGTCAAATTTGTCTGCGTCAAATTTGATGTTGATATCTCCCCACCAAACGTTCTCTCGGGTTATGTCATCTTCGACGATAAACCGGTCTTTGGGCGACCTTCCGGTAAATTTTCCCGTGTCTATAGCAAGGGCTCCTGTATCCGAAAGTTCTCCCAATCCCTGAAGAATTGTCTCTTCCACCAGTTCAGCCGGGGTGAGGTTCCAGAACGCATTTTCAATATGTCCAAGACCAATTTTTTCGAGGTTGTGGTCTTCGGGTACTTTGCCGTAATGATTCATGCTAACGTAGGTTTAATTTTTTTAATTGGATCGGCCAAAGTTAAGCCTTTTCAAAATGCTATGCACGGCGGATAGCACGAAATTGCATGGAGAATTTCAGGCTTAATCCATTGTAAATAAGGGCTATAATATTTAATTACGCCACTTTTTCTAAGTGTAGTTTAAACACTTTTAGTGCGTATCAACGCGACAGCCAATACGATCCATCCGGCTATAAACATCCCGCCGCCAAGGGGCGTTACCGGTCCCAGCATTTTAGCAAAGGTCTCTATTCCAAGCAAAAACCGGAGGTTGAGCAAATAGATCGAAAAACTGAAAAATACGATCCCGATGAGGAATAGCCAGGAAATCCATTTGCGGGCACGCGCAGATAAATACGGTGCAGGAATCAAATGCACAAGAAAAATTCCGAATGAATGCCAGACGTGATATCGGACCCCGGTTTCAAATGACGACAATTGCATCTGGTTGAGCACCATCTTAAGTGCATGTGCCCCAAGGGCCCCCAAAACGACTGCGAAGGCCAGCGAAAAGGAAGCGACGATGAGAAATCCTTTGTTCATGTATTCCTCCAGTCTCAGATTTTCAATTTTTCGAGCAGCCGGGTGGTTTTGTCGACCACCTGTTCTGGAACTGACCGCATGCGTTCCTTGTCAAATTTTTCTCCGGTGAGTTGTTCGTATAGTTCTATGTACCGGTTGCTTATCGTTTCCACCCATTCATCGCTCATGGATGGAATGCTTTCTCCGGGGTGCCCCTGAAAACCATTTTCTATCAACCACTCGCGCACAAATTCCTTGGAGAGTTGTCGCTGCGGCAGTCCCTGCGCCTGTCGTTCGCTATACCCATCTGCGTAAAAATAGCGGGATGAATCGGGGGTGTGTACTTCGTCGATGAGCATGATTTTACCATCGCGCGTTCCAAATTCATATTTGGTGTCAACCAGAATGAGCCCTCTTGCTGCAGCCATTTCCGTACCCCGCTGAAACAATGCCCTGGTGTACTTTTCCATCAAATTGTAATCTTTTTCCGAAAGGATTTCTTTTTCCAGAATTTCCTCTTTTGAGATGTCTTCATCGTGGCCTTTGTCGGATTTTACCGCAGGTGTAATGATTGGTTCTGGAAATTTGTCGTGTTCTTTCATGCCATCCGGCAAAGACACGCCGCACAATGTGCGCAATCCGGACTCATATGTGCGCCATGCATGTCCGGTGAGGTATCCCCGGATGACCATTTCCACCCGGATCGGTTCACAGCGATAGCCCACCGAAGCCCGGGCGGCTGTCGAATCAATAAACCAGTTGGGGCAGATATCAGCCGTGGCTCTGAGTGACTGGGCAGCGATGGTGTTGAGAATACTTCCTTTGTAGGGAATGCCTGCCGGCAAAATATGGTCAAAAGCAGAAATCCTGTCTGTGGCCACCACCACAACCATGTCGTCTCCAACATAATATACGTCTCTTACTTTTCCAAAGTACTTGCCCGTCTGTCCGGGAAAATCAAAATAAGTTTCTAACAGGGTATCCATTACTGATCGTTTGGTTGATTTTCTTCAAAAGCTTTGATGATGGCTTTCACGAGCGGGTGGCGTATGACATCTTTTTCATTCAGGTGCACAAAACCGATACCTTTTACGCCATCGAGAAATTGCACGGAACGGCCGAGTCCGCTGTGTTGTTTTTTCGGCAGGTCGATCTGTGTGAGGTCTCCGGTGATGACAAATTTGGCCGTTTGCCCCATGCGCGTCAGAAACATTTTGAGCTGCGAGGTGGTGGCGTTTTGTGCTTCGTCCAAAATGACAAAAGCTTTGTCGAGTGTGCGGCCGCGCATATAAGCCAGCGGTGCAATCTGAATGGTGCCAGCTTCCAGATATTCCTTTAGTCTTTCCGGGGGAATCATATCGCGCAGGGCATCATAGAGCGGTTGCATATACGGATCGAGCTTGTCTTTCAGATCACCGGGCAGAAAACCGAGATTTTCACCCGCTTCCACTGCCGGGCGGGTGAGAATGATTTTGCGCACCTCCTTGTTTTTCAGAGCGCGTACAGCCAGAGCCACAGCGGTATAGGTCTTTCCAGTACCTGCTGGCCCGACGGCAAAAACCATGTCGTTGTTGTTGCAAGATTCCACCATTCTGCGCTGATTCACGGTTCTGGCTTTTACCTGAAGGCCGTTATTTCCATGCACGAGAATGTCGTCGCCCCCCTGATTTTCCATCAGTTCCCCGCCATTTTCCTCCAGCAGGCGTTCAATGTTGTTTTCCGTCAGTCGGTTGTATTTTGCGAGGTGGTCCATGAATAGCTGGACTTTGCCCTCAAAATGATCGAGTGATTCTTCCTCGCCGATGGCTTTGATCATGTTGCCCCGCGCGATCAGCTTGAGTTTGGGAAAGTGCTGGCTGATGAATTGAAATTTTTTGTTGTTGATGCCGAGAAACTCTCTGGGATCAACTGATTCGATAGAAATTATGCGTTCGTTCAATAGCTCTTTTATATGGTGGTTTGCATAGCGTGTCCGCAATTAAAATATGTACTTTTGATCTACAAAAATAGCGTAAAATCTACCAAACCGCGTCCCTAAAAGTTGCTTAAAATTCCACATGCCAATCATCACGCTTACTTCTGATCTGGGCACGAAAGACTATTACCTCGCGGCGGTTAAAGCGATCGCTCTAAAACTGATCCCCGACGTGGATCTCATCGATATTTCTCACCACATTCCACCTTTTGATATTGCCAAGGCGGCATTTGTGTTAAAAAATGTGTGGCGCGAATTTCCAGTGGGTTCCATTCATATTATCGGCGTCGACAACCACTGGAGCCGTGACACGCCCTATGCCGTGGTGGAAAAGGAGGGACATTATTTTATCGGCTCCGACAATGGTACTTTTGCTTTGCTGTTTGACGGCGCGCCGGCAGATCGGGTCCATACCATCCGACTGGTCGGCGATGAGGATATGGGATTTGCGCTGAAGAATATTTTTATTCCGGCTGCTGCCAAAATTGCCAGTGGTCGCGCACCATCCACGCTGGGTGTGGCGCTCGAATCTTATAAGCATCGCCAATCAATCAACCCCGTGGTGGAGCACGATAATATTCGGGGCACGGTGATTTATGTCGATGCGTATGGCAATGTCATCACCAATATTACCCGGAGCCTTTTTGAAAAAGAAGTTGGTTCGCGGAGCTTCAACATTGTGGTGCGAAGGGGAGATTTTGATCTCAACCGGATTTCCCGGGCTTATGGCGAAGTGCCCGAAGGTGAGAAAGTAGCCCTTTTTACCAGTTCTGGTTTTTTGGAAATTGCGATCAACCGCGGTGTGGAAGGTTCTGGTGGCGGTGCCACAGATCTTCTCGGCATCCGCGAAAATGACATTGTGCGTATCGAAATAAACGATTAGCGCCCGGTTTTTTCAGGCTTTATTCCAAATCTCCCAACTCTTCATGGCCTGAAGATGCAACATCGTGAGCCCGTTTGTCACAGTGGCGCCCTTGTCCCTGCCCGCTTTCATAAATGCTGTTTCCGCCGGGTTGTAGACCAGATCGTAGAGCAGGTGTTCTGAAGTAATATATTGGTATGGTAAGTCAGGCAGAGCGTCTACGTGAGGGAAAGTTCCGAGTGGTGTCGTATTGACAATTAAACGAAACGCCTTTAACGCCTGTTCGTTCAAATCACTGTAGGGCACTTGATTTTTCCCGGAAGGGGAGCGACTCACAAAAAGGACCTCAATGCCCAAACTGCGCAACGCAAAATCCACTGCGCGCGAAGCGCCTCCGGTGCCCAATATCAGCGCCCGCTCCATGCCATGCGCGAGAAAGGGTTTGATGCTGTCCCGAAATCCATAAAAATCGGTGTTGAATCCTTTGAGTTTCCCACGGGAAATGAGAATGGTATTCACTGCGCCGATTTTTTCCGCCTCCGGGTCAATCTCGTCCAATTCAGCAAGCACAGTTTCCTTGAATGGGATGGTGACATGGAGGCCAACGAGATTCGGATTGGCCGTGATCAAAGGTCGCAGATAGCTGACATCGGGAATTTCATAAAGGTTGTAAACGGCTTCGATACCCTTTTCGGCAAACATCTGGCTGAAGAATCTCTGAGAAAAAGAATGAGACAGTGATTTGCCAATGAGACCAAAAGATCTCATTTTACACCTTCTTTTTGGTGTTGGCCAACCTATCCAAAACGAATATGATGGCAATACCGGCCAGTGCCAAAGCAATGGCCAGTCCGAGTTGTGCTGGTTGCCCTGTAAGTTCGGTATACATTTGAGGCCAAACGTTTTTTTCCACCAGCGGTACGATCTCCTCGTCTATTTCTCCGGCGTGTTTGGTAAAGGTTTCGAGCACATTTTTCCAGGGCCAGATTTTATTCAGCGATCCGAGCAAAAATCCACTCAACAACGCGATGGTGATGTCGTGATAGCGGTCAAACATCCACTTTAACAAGTGACTAAAACTCAGCAAACCTACGACACACCCGGCGGCAAAGATGAAAAGGGTAATGATGTCGCGGTCGCTGATAGCGCCCAAAACAGTGAGATAAGAACCCATGAGAAGCAGGATAAAACTTCCCGAAATACCCGGAAGAATCATGGCGCAAATGGCAATCATTCCCGAAATGAAAATGTACCATTGGGCGTCGGGATTGCTCACCGGAGGCAATTCCGTGATCAGATAGGCAATGATGGCACCCGCTACAAAAGCGAAAATGCGAAGGCCGTCCCAGGTTTTTACTTTTTGTGCGACAAGCGGAATACTGGCCAGCACCAGGCCGAAAAAGAATGACCAGACTGCGATGGGTTCCGATTTGAGCAAACCTGTGATTAAAGCAGCGAGGGTCAGAATGCTCAGGAAAATTCCTGAGAGCAAAGCCACGAGAAAATTCCCGTTAATTTGTTTCCAGAAAGGGCCGATACCTTTTTTAAAGAGCGTTTGAAGGGCTGCGAGGTTGATACAACTGATCGTGTTAATCAGTTCTTCGTAAATTCCTGATATGAAAGCGATTGTACCTCCCGATACGCCTGGAATGACATCAGCAACTCCCATAGCAACTCCCTTCAGGGAAATGACAATATAATCCCGAATTGATCGCATCAGTAAATTTCTATTTGCGGATTGATCTCACGGGCCCAGGCTTCGATGCCTCCCGTGAGGTGGTAAATATTGGTGAAGCCGTGATACGTTTCGAGGGTGTAAACGGCCGCCTCTGCGCGTCTTCCACTCTTGCAGTGGATAATCACGGGGATGTCGCGGCGTATTTCACCCGCGCGAACAATCAACTCCGCCAGGGGAATGTGGACGCCATTGATATGTCCAGAATCTACTTCGTGGTATTCCCGGATGTCGATAAGCTGGTGATTTTCTCCTGCATCTGTCATGGCTTTCAGTTGCCAAACGGTCAGTTTTTTCATGGTGTGGGTTATCAGGGTCGGAGGGGAGCGGCGATTTCTTCCGGAAGGAAGTCAAAAAAGGTGTCACCCCGCAATCCAATCCGAAGGGTTTCCAAAGGAATTACGTCAAAAGGCGCGATGTTTCCCAGATTCACATTGGCGCCGATGAGTTTAATGAACCAAACCTGTTGCGGTTTTTGCGGTGCTTCCCAGATGATGTCTTCCGATTTTACTTTCGCCAGGATTTTGTTGACAAGCAGTACATGGGCACTTCCATTGGGTCTGTAAATGCCGACATTTCCGCTTTCGCGGGCTTCAGCAATCACTTTCCACGAACCAGCGCTCAGTTCGGTGTGCATCATTTTTACCCATTTCGCAGGCGCGATGAGTATACCTTCTTCTTTCGATCCAACTTCTGAAAGCACGGTAAAATCTTTGGCCAGATCGGAAATGTAGCGGAGTTTATCTTCGTGATTCAGCACAATGGACCCATCGCTTACTTCTACCATTCCCAGCCCCAAATCGCTGATCAGTTTGCGGTATTCGTCAAACATGCCGCGGGCAACAAACGCTTCGAAAAGCGTACCTCCAAGATAAACCTGAATGTTGTGATCGTGGTATAGTTTGATTTTTTCCCTGAGATTGGGTGAAAGATATGATGTACCAAACCCTAACTTGACCATGTCTGTAAGCTCGGCATTTGCTTCGATAAAATGTTCGGATTCTCTAAGGCTCAGGCCTTTGTCCATGACCATGTTTAGCCCCGAGTGACGCGGTTTTACCGGGCGCTCGGGTATAAAAGGGAGGTTAAAATTCATTTAAGACTGCTGTTGTGAATACATCTCGATCAGGTCGGCAATATTCGGAAATTGGATGGCTTCCGGATAAATCTTCAGAAAATAATTTCCGGAAGGACCATTGTCCTGAAAAGCGGTGTGAATAACGGTTTCTGCGAGTTCGATTTTTCCTGCTTTCAGCAGGTGTTTGGCGATATGCCAAATAAGATCCATAGACGGCGTGATCGTTTCGAGGCCGGTTTGAAGCGTGGCTACAGCTGTGAGGTGATCGTACTTTTCAGCCTGCACCTCTGCCAGACACGTCCAGCTCTCTTCGTCTTCCGGAAAGAGTATGATCATTTTGGCGTAAGTGGCTTCGGCTTCTTCCAGATTCCCTGATTTTGTGAGCGTTTCCGCCAAAAGGTGCCAGTTGTCGAGATTCAATTCGTCGTATTCCAGCCCCTTTCGGTAAAAAGCCATGGCTGAGGTATAATCGAGCTCCGCTTCTTTTACGGCGCCCATGCCCATCAGGGCATCTACGTAGTTGGCATCAATGGCCAAAGCATTTTTGTAGTTGATTTCTGCCGATTGAAAATCGTTCAATCGTTCGTAACATTCACCGATAGCAGCAAATACCATGGGGTTTTGCGGATCGTAAATGAGAGATTCTGTATACGCTTCGATGGCCGAACCATCTTCATCGCAACTGGTGTAAAGATTGCCGCGAAGAATGTGTGCATTGGTAAAGTCGTCCTTGATTGCCAGGCAGTAATCGATCGAATTGATCGCCATCTCAAAAAGCCCTAGTTTTTCGTAACAAAGAGAGAGGTTGTACCAACCCACGAAGCTGTATGGATTTCTGTCGAGGTAATCGTTGAAATATTCCACCCCATTTTCGAGTTCCTCCGCCATGTCAAAACAGTAGCCAAGCTCAAAGAGGCTCGCTTCGTGGTGGGGATTGATTTCCAAAGATTGTTTCAAACTAATGATTGCCCCCTGAAAGTCTTCCACCATTTCCTGTTCGAAAGCCAGGTCGAGGAAAATCTCTTCGTGGTTTTCGGGTGCAGAGTTGAGCGCTTTGAGCAAACACTGTTTGGTGCCCTCAAAATCGCTTAGATTGCGGTGTACCACGGCTTTAAAAAGCAACATTTCCGTATTCATCGGTTCTGTAGCTTCAAGAAAGTTGAGGATGGTAAGCGCGTTTTGGGGTTCTTTGATCAGCAGCAGCGCATGTGCTTTTTTGAGCATCAATGCTGATGAACCCGGATGAAGACTCAATCCGTGTTCTATTGCTTTCCGCGCTTTGGTATGGTTGCCGCAGTCGAGGTAGTGGTCTGCAATGGCTTCAATATCCTCCACATCGAAGAAATACGAAGCCCGTTTTTTCAACATGTCTTCAAATCTGTCAACCAAAGCCGGATCAGACTCGAAATAGAAATCGCTTGAATATTCTGTCATTCGTCTTTATACTGGTGGGTCTTTGTCAAATTTAGAAAAAGCCTCACCGGATGATCCGAAGTTCTATTTTTTGTTTTAAACAATGCTATGCACAAAAAGAGAATATCATCAAAACCTTCCAAGTGCCTTATCACAGCATCAAAGGTACACTTTTTATCATCCGATTCCATAGTGCAATGGTGGATAAGTTAGCCCGTGCATGCTGAGTAAACATGATCGTATTGGTACATTTGCATGAAAAATTGACGCATTTTGACACTGATAAAATCTATTTCCGGAATCCGTGGTACCATAGGTGGCATGCCTGGCGACAATCTCACGCCCATTGATACGGTAAAATTTGCGGCGGCTTATGGCCGCATGCTTCTCGCGGCTTATCCCGACACCAAAGTAAAGGTAGTGATCGGACGCGATGCGCGGCTGAGCGGGGCCATGGTGTCGCAATTGGTTTCAGCCACGTTGAATGGGCTGGGCATCGATGTGATAGACCTCGGATTGAGCACCACACCCACCGTTGAAATCGCTGTGCCAATGGAATCGGCGCAGGGCGGGATCATTCTCACGGCGAGCCACAATCCTGTGCAATGGAACGCTTTGAAACTTCTTGACCACCGGGGCGAATTTATTTCTGCGGAAGCAGGGGCCGAGGTCATCTCCCTTGCGGAAAATCCGGATTTTGAATTTGCGGGCGTACACGACCTCGGCGCATACCGCACCGATGATACGTATCTCAACAAACATATAAAGCTGGTTTGTGACCATCCGCTGGTAAACAGAGATGCAATCGCTGCAGCAAATTTTCATGTGGCACTTGATGCGGTCAACAGCACAGGCGGACTTTTCATCCCA
>JBBSDD010000018.1:0-14327 GCA_038249755.1 Flavobacteriales bacterium
ACGATTTTCGAACCGCTTACGGGTCGGCATATTTTATTTCACTTATATCCTTTTTCTTTGACCGAAATGTATTCCGGGAAATCGGCATTTGAAATTGAGCGGGAATTGCCTTTTCATTTGGTTTTTGGGAGCTATCCGGAAGTGGCCACCCATCGGGAAGATGCAAAAATGATCCTGACGAATCTGGCTGATCAATATTTGTACAAAGACGTATTGGTGTGGAAAGACATCCGCAAACCAGTGTTGCTGGATAATTTACTGAAATTGCTCGCCTATCAGGTTGGCTCAGAAGTTTCGGTTCACGAACTGGCTGGAAAGCTCAAGGTAAAATCCGAAACCGTGGAGAGTTATATCGACCTGCTGGAAAAATCATTCGTTGTATTCCGTCTTCACGCATACAGCACAAATCAGCGCAATGAAGTCACCAAAATGACCAAAATCTACTTTTGGGACAATGGGATTCGCAATGCCATCATTGATCGGTTTGAGCCGCTTTCTTCGCGCAATGATCACGGCATCCTTTGGGAAAATTTTATGATCTCCGAACGCCAGAAATGGAACAACCACCGCGAAGAAACTGCCAAAAGTTATTTCTGGCGCAATTACAACCAAAGTGAAGTAGACTATGTTGAAATGGAAAACGGAAAGTTAAGCGCTTTTGAAATGAATTGGCAGCCAAGGAAAAATGCGGGTGTGACAAGGGCATTCACGAATCAATATCCGGATGCGGATACGGCGGTGGTTTCACCGCAGAACTTTACCAGTTTTTGTGGACTGGCGTAAAAACCTGAACCAGCTTCTCGAATTACCCATCCAAAACCCAATTAAAAAACCCCTGTCCGAACCTTTCGAGGCCCGGACAGGGGTTTTCAATCAATAAGTAAAATTACACTGTTTGGACTACGCGATCTTCCATGTATTCCTTGAATCGCGCCACATCGGCATGAATCATTTTTTCAAATACGGGGTTGAGTAATTTTCCAAGGGTTTCGCCTACGATGCCTCCGGGTGCATGGTATGATATCACCACACTCACCTCGGTGCCTTTGGTTCCTGCATCAAGAAATTTGACATTCCCGGCATTTTCTACCTGCGAATCGGCATCAGATTGCCAACCAATATGTTCATTTGGAATGTCTTTCACGATGGTGGTAGTCCATTTCAATTCTCCAAGATTGCCGGGGATTTTTGCTTCCCACTCTGATCGTTTGTAGTCGAGCTTTTTCACAGATTTGAGGTGATCCATAAACAAGGGGAGGTTTTCAAGCTTTCGCCAGAACATGTAAACCTCCTCACGGGGACGGTCCACGTATACTTTGGTACGAATATTTACATTCTCCGCTTTCACCGAATTCTGGGTGTTTTGATAAGCCTGGGTCAACGGGCAATACCCGGAAAGTCCCCTGGAGATCAGAGCGCCTCCAGTCAACAATTTCATGAAAATGGATTTTCTGCTCGAAATGGCATTGAACACCAGGAACGACCCTGCCATCACCGATATCACCCTACCAGGTGTACCAAGGTTTTCTTCGTAATTGGGAAAAATTTTATCAACTGTTTTGAGTACATGCATGATTTCTGAGATTTATGTGGGTATGAAACTCTTTCTATTTCTTATTCCCAAATCTGACACCAAATTCGATCAGGCTTGATCGAAGCTCCGTGAATGCAAGATTCACAGTTGATTGTCCCCGTGGCGCGCAAAGCTGATTTCGGCGGGGTTGTGGCTTTGATTGCTCACTCTGATGAAGGAAATGGAAGAACTACAGCCCCGGGCCTACCGGGCCTTACTTCTGGAGAAATCGCGATATCTGGATTCGGCAAATATTAAACCATCTCCATCAGGGCTTCCTTGACTTGTTTTTCTCCTGAGCTGATCTCGATGATCTTCCCTATCGTGTTGTCATTGGCGAGCACGTGCACAATGGTTTCGGCGACATCTTCCCGCGCAATCTTCTCCTGCACTTTCTCAGCGCTACCGGAAGCAATAATCTTCCCGGTGCCTTCATTGTCGGTGAGCATGACGGGTCGGAGTATGGTATAATCCAGACTGCTATTCTGCAACATTTGATCGGCGTAATGTTTCGCTATGTAATATGGTTTCATGTCGGCTTTGTCCCAAAACGTGCGATCATCAGAATGCGATGCACTTATCATCACAAAACGTTTTACACCCGCTGCTTCACATGCTTCGACTGATTTGGCAGCTCCATCGAGATCGATAGACATGGTTTTTTCCAGTCCTGTTTTGCCACCCGAACCAGCGGCGAAAACCACAGCATCAAAATTTTTGAAAGCAGGAGTTAGGTTTTCGACAGTATCTTCCAGATTGGCAATCACCGTTGGCACGTTCATCTCTTCAAAATAGGCTTTCTGTTCTTCTTTTCTGATAAATGCGGTAGGTTCAAAATCGGAATGACCCTTCAACTTTTTCGTGAGAATTTTACCGATTTTTCCGTGGGCTCCGATGATGAGTACTTTTTTTGTGTTTGTCATAATTTCTTCTTTTTCAATTATGAACATATAAACGCAAAGTTCAGTCCGCAAAGGAATTTCTAACATGTATCGGAGCTCGCTTCGCCCGCAATTCTACCCACAGTCAGCCAAGGAACTATTTTACCCTGAGCGAAAAAGTTTGCGGGAAACGTCGTGGCATGGGGAATCTCTGCCAAAATTGGGCAGTGAATGCTTCAGGAAAAATGAGATGAAGGGGACTATACTTTGGACCTATCGAACATCGCTTCCCACCAGAACCGGAACGCGATCAGTGCATAAAGCAAAGCTGACTGATCCTGTTGGCCGCTTACATGCGCCAGTCGAATGCGCCTGATGGCATCGATATCAAAACTTGCAAACCCACCATAAAAATTCAATGGCATCAGGGCATCCAGCACGGATGGCCGGGACAACAAGGTGCGCAGTGGCATGCCAAAACCGGCTGTCCTGCGGCGACCCACATAATCGGGTAGCACATCTGCGTAAGCATCCTTGAGTATCTTTTTCGATTTGAGTTTCCAGTCGAGTTTGTATTCGAGTGGCAGGCCAGCGGCAAATTCCACCAATTCGTGGTCGAGAAAAGGCACCCGGCTTTCCATGCCGTAAGCCATGGATGAGCGGTCGAGATAATGCAGGTTTTTCACAAGAAAGTTATCTGTTTCGAAATGCAGAAGCGCATCAAAGCTATTTTGTCCATTTCCGAAATACGGCTCAAAGTTTTTTTCGTAACCAGCATTTCCGCGAAATATGGACAATGCGCTGTCCACGTCGCCCACCACACTGTATCGCCCCGGTTCGGAATCTTTTCCGATGTTGTTGCCCCATTTCTGGATATACCGACGATAGGCTTTGAAAGGACCTTTTCCCGCAGCCACCTGACGCATGATCGGAGCGAGCATGGATTTCAGCCCTGGGATTTTTTCTGCGTGTGCGGTAAGTCGCTGCAACATGTGACCATTATAACCCAGAAAAATTTCGTCAGCACCCATACCGCTAAGAACCACGCGGTGCGTCTCAGCCGCTTTTTCGGCGATGAGCATGGCTGGAATCACCGATCCATCAGCTATCAAATCGTCGCAAGCCCACATGGCGCGCATGATTTCTTCAGGGCCAAGCTGGTCCAAACCAATGGGAATTTCCTGAAGCTTCAAACCCCATTCCTGGGCGAGTTTGCGTGCATAATAGCCATCCGACGTGGTGCCTTCCGCAGCGGTATCGGCCTTGCTCTTCACGGCGCAGTAATGCTGGTGATCGCCGCCCCGCAGATAATGGGCGATGATAGAACTATCAAGACCACCGGAAAGATAATTGGCAATGGGCACATCACCGATCAGTCTCTTGTTCACCGCAGCCTGAACCTGCTCCCGCAAGGCCATTTTTGCATCGGTGTAGCTTCCGCGAAAAGGTTTGGTCGCTGACTGAATATCCCAGTAAGCCGTTTTTGTAGAAACCCCGGAGTTCAAATCCACCTCCATCAGATGTCCGGGATCCAACCGGCTTACTTCTTTAAACAATGTCGTTTGCAAAGGCGCATATTTAAAGACCAGATAGTTTCCAATTTCTGCCTCATTTAGCGAAAGCGGAAGTCCCGCGGCTTTAAAAGCTTTGATCTCGCTGGCAAAAGCCAACATACCGTCTGCTTGATGCAAATAGAGTGGTTTGATGCCGAGCCGATCGCGCATGAGGAGGACCTTTTCTGTATTGCGATCCAGAATGGCCAGCGCAAAATCTCCGTTGAGTTTTTTTACAAAATCCTTTCCGAACTTCAGGTATAATTTCAAAATCACTTCGGTGTCACAATCGGATTTAAACGATTGACCGGCTAGAAAACTGGCGCGCAAATCCCGAAAGTTGTAGACTTCACCATTGTAAATGATACTCACCCCGGCTTCGTGCATGGGTTGATGACCTGCCGCGCTGAGATCAATGATGCTAAGCCGGCGGTGTCCGAAACCAACTTGCTTCTGCCCTACCCTTTCGGAAAAATGATCAGCGTAATCTGGTCCGCGGTGGGCGATGGCTCCAAGCGCAGAAGGCATGTTAAAGGAGCTGTTTTCCCCCGCAATATATCCGGCGATTCCGCACATCAGCTGACGGTCAAATAAATGAGGTCGTGAAATGCGGCGCCCAAATTTTCCACCATGCGACTGGCAGTAAAGTCTTTCAGATATTTTTGGCGGGAAGCCCCGGCCATGGATTTTCTTAAATTTTCATCCTTCAAAAGATTTGACAGGGCTTCCGCCAACAATACTGGATCGGGGTGATCGAGGAGAAAACCGTTTTGTCCATGTACCACACTCTGCGCGATGGCGCCGCGGTGGGTGCTCACGATCGGCAGGCCGGCAGCCATGGCTTCCACGATACTCCAGGGATGGCCCTCAGGGGTTTTCGGCGCAAACACAAAAACATCTGAATCGGCCAGGGCCTGCCATTTTTCCGGGCCGGATACGGCACCGTGGATGTGGCAATGAGCCATATCGGGCCGCCCGGCTATCTCCATACATTTTTGGCGGTAAGCCGGATTGTTCCAGCTGCCAAAAGCGTGAAATTCGAAAGAGGGCAGTTCCCTCCCGTTCAACAAAATCAAGGCTTCGAGCAATTCGAGCAGGCCTTTTCCCGGAAGGTAATTGGCCAGATACGTAATGCGCAGGGTATGATTTTTCCTTTCGGGAAAAGTATAATCGCCGCCATTGGGCACGACGTAAATACGATTGTCTGAAAACAAATCTTTAAAAATCCAGCGCAGGTTTTCGCCGAGCACAATCACGCCATCGGCTTTGCGGAGATGGGTTTTAACCACCCGCTTTCGGATGGCATCCAGACCGTCGTACCAACCGCGAAATTCGCTGCCCCGGAGCTGCAAAACCACCCGCGCACCAGATGCCGAAGCCATGCGAATAAAGCTGATATCCTTGAAAAATCCGGCTGCAGTTTGGCCAATTGGAATGAGGACAAGAGCCGGTTTCGTATGCGTTATTTTTTGCCGAAAGGCGCGATATAAATCGCGAATGGTGGAAAATTTCGAGAATTTGAAGGTCCCCATATCCGACACATTTTCATTGATGCGTGTATCAAAATGAAAGAGTTTGAACTGATCGTTCAAATGCGATTCCATGATGATTTTGGTGGCAACCGCCGGACCGATATACGGAGGGGGCAACTTGCCGAGAATCAATACGCGCGGCCGTTCCATGAAAGTCTGAGTTTTTCCGGTAAGGCTACATAAGCGAATATCGGCAGGGTGAAATACATAAAAGGTGCATAAAACGTTGGGGTGACGCTGATGCTGTAAAACAGCAGCGCAACAAACAAGGCCGTGAGCAAAAAACGTTGGGCTGCACCCATTCGACTTGCCTGCCTGAAGATGCATACGAGTATCAGTATGTAAAATCCGAGGCCCACCACGCCGGTGGCAAAAAGGATCCGTATAAAATCGTTGTGCGAACCAATGCCGATGTACGGAAATACATAATCCAACTTCAGGGGGTAACCGAAAAACTGTATCCAAACGCGCTCCGAAGAAAAATTTTCCAGCATCATACGCCATCGCCCCACCCTGCCGTGCAGCAGCTTGTCGCTATCCTGCTCGCCGGCGTATACGGCAAGGTCGGTTTCCACCAAAGGAGCAATGCGTTCCTGTACCAGTTCACTACCCCACAGGGTCAGGGCTATACCAGCTAGCACCACCAATGCGAGGCTGAAAACCCTGTTTTTGGTTTGCAAATTGAAAATGAAAAACAAGGCAAAAAGTAGCAGGAAAATGGTGTAAGTAGCTGTATGATGAATATTTAATAAAGCGACAATAGAAAGTACCACGACAGGAACAATCAGCGCGAGTCGCGCCTGAAAAGACCGCAAATGCTGTTGCGAAAAATAGAAGTAGGTGGCGATGATTGTGGTAAAAATGACGTAGATACCATAGCTCACCACATCCCCAAAACTACCTTGAATGCGCGACAGGCCGCGGCTGTCTTCAATCGAAATGGGATTGATCAGTACTTCGTAAAGTAAAAGGAAGGCAATAAAAATAGCCGAATAGAGAAAAGATTGAAAGATGCCGTGCAGATCGCACAGGTCCCTGATAAAAATGCGCAGAAAAAAATAGAGGTAAACCGGCATCGAGAGCTTGAGCACAAACTCAATGGAAAGCAGAGAAAACGGATCGTAAAACAAGAGAAAAAGTGAGCTCAGTATCAGCATCACCGACCAGTAAGAAAATGCCTTGTCTATATCGTTCATGACAAATCGCTTAAAGCGAAAAATGGCGACGAGGCAAAGCAATGGTGTACCCACTCCGACAATGTACGGGGGAGAAATCAGCGGACTGACCTCTTTGAGAAAATACAAATTGTCGATCAAAGGACGAATGGTAACCAACAGGGGAAACCATTTGAGCGCCCATGGCAACGCTTTAAGCCAACTGATCCATTCCTGAAATGACACTGGTAGTGAAAGCAATTTTGAAAGCACAAAGTAAGGCTGCTATTGGGCTCTTGCGTGATGAATCTCCAATAGTTTTACACGAATAACCAACCAGTTTTAAGAGACTGCATGCAGCGCGGCAAATGTTACCCAAAAATTAAATGATGTGCGAAACTTGAGTAAATAAAAGTAAAATTCAGAATTAACAGAAATTTTGTGGACTTAAATCCCCGAATACGCTCATTACCGTCCCGTAATTCACCATCTGGATTATTGTTAAAAATTGGATTGTTTCCTGTTACCCTTCTCAAATGATGGCCTTCTTACAGTCGCAATTAATGAAACCTGCAAGGTGAAAAACACCTGGCATAAAGCCCGGTTACAAATCAACTTTCGAAAAGTATAAAAAACTAAAAGTCAATTCGATTTAAACAATTTTCTCGGTAACACATCGCCATTTTTAAAACTCGAATAAAACCCATTTTCAAACCTTTTTGCGTCAAAAAATTTTGTGGTACCGACAGAATCAAAAACCTGAATGACGGCTGGCTTTTATTGAGGCACGGAAATTGGCCATTAAACAATCATACTATTAACAAACAAAATTCGAATATTATGGATACCCAAAAACACCAAATAAGCGCACTTAACGAATTGCTCGAAAAAAATTACGATGCAGCCAAAGGATACAAAACCGCGTCAGAAAACGTGAAAAATCCACAGCTAAAATCCTTTTTCAATAGTCGGTCAACACAGCGGGCTCAATTTGCTCACGAACTTTCTTCAGAAATTGAAAACATGAATGGTGAGCCCACAGAATCAGGGAGTGTTGCAGGGTCGCTACACAGGGCATGGATGGATATGAAATCTTCATTTTCTGGTGATGAAAGCGAAGCTATTTTGGAAGAGTGCATCCGCGGAGAAAAAGCCAGCGTTGAAAACTACCGCGAAGTGATGAAAGACAATGACATTCCAGCTTCTACCAAGAACCGACTCAGCGAGCAAGTTCAAAAAGTGGAAACCATGCTCGATGAAGTAAAAACATTGGAAGATCTTCAATAAGATTGTCTGCATTTGGTTAAATTCAAAAGACTGCTCAGGCAGTCTTTTTTTTGGATTAAACAGTCCTACAATTTGCACAGTTTTTCCGCTATGAAATTCCATGAGAACCGGTGGCCCGCCACGTCAGCACGTTCTGATCGGGCTTCATCCGAAAAGTCAAGTTCCATAAATTGATTGTACAATTTCCCACCTTCAAGCGCTTCGAAATAAAGCCCATTAAATCCTTCTTCCAGAATATGCTCCAGGCTTTTGAGATGGGGCATGACACATGGAAGACCAGAACCGAGCGACTCGAAAATTGAAATAGCCGGATGGGTGTAAATGGCCAGGTCAGCAAGGTTATAAAGCTTGAGAAGTTCTGCCCGGTTCTGGAAGACAAGGTGATAGAAGCGGTTTTTTAATTCGGATGTCGCTTCCTGAACAAATTGCTGACTGTATGAACTTTGATCTGTACCAACAACAAGCCATACCCAGTTTTCAGGCAATGATTTTATAAAACCGATCACTTTTCCCAGATTTTTCTCAGGTACTACGCGTGTGGTTGTAATGACCACTTTCTGATCAGCATCAAAACCCATTTCGGCTCTGCCCGCAAGCCTCAACTCCGGATCAAAGTGAAATTCTTCCGGCCAGAATCCAAGGCTGATAAAACTTGCCTGTTCCTTCAGTCTAGCCCGGTATTTTGCGGAAAGCAACCCCGCTGCAGCGTCAAAACTCTGAGGAGTGTAGGCCACAATGGCCGCACTTTTTTTAACTGCTTGCTCATAAACGCTTTTTTTAAGAAACCGAAAAAGCAACTTTGATCGCAATGCTGCCAAAGCAGAGCCTGGCGTATAGCTGTAATCGTTGTCCCCCAGCAGAGTTATAATGCGGCACTTCACCTTAAAAACCGGTTTTGGAAATCTTTTCCCCAGACCAATCACGAAAATCAAGTCGGGTTTGGAGAGAACAACTTGCCTATTTAATCCATTGGCCAGTACTATCTGACCAAATGAAATAAATGGTCGCAACCTCACCAGCCGAACTTCACCATCCATTTCCACGCCCATCGGAACCGGTTTTTGAATGTGCCTCACATAAGCTGGAACTGCACTCGTGGTAATGACAGTAACCTGATGACCTATGGCCGCCATCGCCCGTGCGAGATGCACTTCAATGTATCCCAACAATGGCAAATAGTGCCCGCAGACAATGGTGATGTTCATACCAATTTGACTTTAAAAAGGTCCAACCACCGGAGCAAAGCATAAACCCGCCAAAACTCACTGAGGTGTTCGTTGCTGCGAATATCCGCCGTGAAAATCTGGCTCAAAGCTTTTTGATCAAAAACTTCTGAAATATTTTTTAGGTCTGATTTTTCTATGATCCTGTCTATCAATTCCGTTCTCCAGCGGTTTTGTGGAGCCACGAAACCCAGCTTGTCTTTTCTCCAGGCCAGAACTGGAATTCCCACATTTTCCAGTAATTTTCTGACCGGATGTTTTGTCCAACCTTCTTTTATCAACGCATCCGGCGATTGGTGCAAAGCCCATTCAACGAGGCGGTGGTCGAGAAAAGGTACCCGACTTTCGATACTGAAATGCATGGAATTGCGGTCTTCATAATGAAGGAGCTCATAGAGGCCGAATTGCACACTGCGCAAAGTGAGCTCGCGAAAATCGGAAGATCCCCGCTTTGGAGACTTCACGGTGGAAGCTTCTTTCCCGTATTTCTGCGCAATGAGCGAAGCGCCCAACCTGCCCTTTTTTCTGGCAGCGATTTGTAAACTCTGCGGCAGATGGTAAAATGCAGCCCGAAGCATGGCTTTCCCCATCCCGGGATTAAAATTGCTTTTCAACAACACCAGCTCCCGGCGAAATTTTAAAAACTTCCCCCGCCGTAACAACCCGAGCAGGTATGCCCCCGCAAAGGGATAATAACCGCCCAGCACTTCATCGGCCCCCTGCCCGTCGAGCAGCACCTTCATATTGTTGTCGGCAGCCAGTTTCATCACGGCATATTGCGCAAATACCGATGCCGAGCCGATGGGTCGCTCCTGCGAAAGCACCAGCTCATCAAAATGTTGAAAAAAGGAATCGGACGTGGGCGTGGTAAAATGCTGGTCTAAATCGGGATGAATATCCAGAAGCTTTCGCGCAAAATCAGACTCGTCGATCGCTTCGCCTGGAAATGCACAGGTGAATGTTTTGAAAGCTTTTGACGTTGACGCCGCATAAGCCACGATGGCACTGGAGTCGAGACCACCGCTCAGGCAGGAGCCTATTTCCACATCGGCGATCAGGTGTTCGCGGATGCTTTCGCCAAAAAGTTTTTCAAAATTCTGCCCGGATGCCGATTGGCTTTTATTTTGCTTTCGCAGATCGTACCATTTCGTTTCAGCACTTTCCATCGAATCGAGCTTCCACAAGCGGTGGCTGCCGGGTGGTACCGCCTGAATGGCATCAAAAAAAGTTTCGTGGGGATCGTCGGTAGCCCCGAAAGTGAGAAATTGGAAGAGTTTTTTTCGTTCCAAAGTTGGTTCAATCCCCTTCAAAGTCAGCAGTGGTTTTATTTCGCTGGAAAAAGCGAGACCACCTCCGGCTTCCGCAAAATAAAGTGGCTTGATCCCAAACCGATCACGACAGAGCAGGAGTTCGCCTTTTTCCAGATCCAGTATGGCCAGCGCCCACATCCCCCTAAATTCCTGAAAACAGGAAGCGCCGAACTTCGCGTACATGAGCAGAATCACTTCGGTATCTGTACCAGTACGAACTTCCAGTTGATGTTTTTCAATCAGTTCCTTGAAATTATACACTTCACCATTGAAAACGATGTGGATGTTTCGCCCGCGAGCCTGCATCGGCTGATGCCCTTTTTCAGAAAGATCGAGAATGGAAAGTCGGCGGTGAAGCAGGGCATTGGCACATGAAAGTTCGTTCGGCAGCATCGAAAGGCTCTGCGTAACGGTGTCCTTTCCGGAAAAGGAACTGACCCCTCCCGAATTCACCACCAGAAAACCTTCATCATCCGGACCACGGTGGCGCAGGAGTGCTGAGGCCTTATGAAGTTCGCTACCCCGAACCTCTTTAAAATTCCAGACGCCAAATATTCCGCACATCTATTTCAATTTGGCAACGAAGATAGAAGGCATGAATCATTTGAAAGGAAATAATTATGGGTTTGTAATTTCCGATAACGTCTGAAATCTTTGGTTTTGGCCAAAGTATTTTTATCTCCCTGAGGCCAATCCTGAATAAATGTCAAAAACGGTTTTTGCATATTTTTCCAGCCCAAAATTTTCAGCAATGTGGTTGCGGATAAAATCAGGATCGAAAGTTTGGATAGTTCCGGCCATTTTCAACATTCCCTCGGCGATGGCATTGATGTTGGTTGGTTCTGTTTGCCATCCACAACCTTCAACAAAATAATCTTTGGGGCCCGTGCGATCTGTAATAAGAACGGGCAATCCGGTTGACATGGCTTCCGCCCCCACAAGCCCAAAACTCTCAAAAGCGCTGGGGAATATCATAAATGATGACCTGTGAAAATAATCCCGCATCGTGGCCCGGTCAAAAAAGCCCTCCACGAACTCGACCTTTGATTCCAGTTGGTGTGTGTCGATATAAGCGCGGATAGATCCAGACTCCTCGCCTTCTCCGGCAATTGTAAGTTTCCAATCGGCGAGTTCATCAAGAATTTTGTGAAAGGCCCTCAATGTGCGAAGCCCACCTTTAAAATCGTCCAATCTGCCGAGGAAAAGCATTTGTTTTTCGGTGCCAAGAGGTGTTTTTCTCAAGGAAAAAAAGTGCGTGTCCACGGGATTGCCAACCACCTCAAAACGGCGCGCCTGTATGCCGCTTCTGCGGATTTCTTCAAGCAGATGGGTGCTTACCGTCATGACAACACCGGCAGATTCCATCGCCAATTTGGCCTTGTGAAAAGTCATCGGCCTGTCGGAAATGGCAGACCAGGGTCCGGTATGCTCAGCGATGACGAGCGGCACCTGCCAGTATTCAGCGAGTTTCACTGCCAGTTTGCCGCGCAAGGTGGCCCCGTGCAAGTGGATGATATCTGGTTTCGGAAGTTTTTTGGCTATTTGAAAACTTTGCAATTCCCACCAGGCATATGCCAGCAGATTGAAGGGAGCCCGCCACTTCCGCGAAAAAAGATGGAAATCATAATACCGCGCGAGGCCGGAAGTACGGTATTGACCACGGTTCCAGGGATTGGTATTGAAAACGGTAACCTCTCCAACCCGCGCCAGCGACTTTACCTGATCTTCCATAAATACACCTCCATTCGGCTGGATATCGGTGGGATAATTTTCGGGAATGACTAAAATGCGCATTGAATATGGGGAACTCAGAAAGGTGACAAAGATAAAATGATTCTGAGAGCGGCCTTGACGTGTGGCTATCCGTTATTCTTTTTTTCGGAACAGAAAGGTCACATCGCTGCCGCTTCCTGAGCGTTTGTTATCACCTGCGTATCCGAATAATTTTCGCGTAAGCTTGTACTTGAGCTCATTGCTGAATAAACTCGACAAGCCGAGAAAATTTTGGTTGTACCGAAAAGAATCCACGCATTCAAACCCGGCATTTTCGATTTTTTCAAGGAGTGATTTTTCGACCACTTTATTGAGGGCGTATTTGTCTTTACCAACAAACCGGCGCATGCCGAGATAGAAATGAATCATTTGGGCAAACCAATGGGCGCTGTCGGTATTTTGTACGATGAAGTATCCACCCGGTTTTACCATTTGCATGCTTTGCTCCAAAAAATTCCAGGGATTTGCGATATGGGCGAGTATGCCGATATTCATCACCAAATCAAAAGTTTCGCCCTGAAAATTATGGCTATAAAAATCCGCATGAACAAAACTGGTTTTATACAGGCTCTCATTGGGCACTCTTTTTTTGGCCGTGGCGATCATATTTTCTGAAAAGTCCATCAGGGTAATATGGCCGAACTGATCGAGAAAAGGAGCTGAAATATCTCCGGTGCCGCAGGGCATGTCAAGGACCTTTGGGAAATATTTATCGCGAATAAAATACCCCACCGTTTCTGCCCGGATGCGCAAATTGTAATTGTACGTGAGGTACACGTCCGTCTGCTCAAAAAATGCTTTTACTTCAGAGGTATTCATTGACGGTCGCGGATGTGTTTGAGCGGCGAGCCCGCAAATATACCATAAGCGTGGACTTTGTCGTGGCGATTTACGAGTGATTGGGCACCGACAACAACGCCATCCGGTAAATAAACGCCACCCAAGATCACCACATTGGCACCGATCAAAACATCTTCACCCATGGTAATATCCGAACCAGTGGATGGCTGTTTCATATAATATTGGTCTTTTGACATCTTGTGAAAGCTGCCCCGGATGCTTGAATTTTCTGCAATTCCGCTCCAATTGCCGATGCGTATGAGATGTGTTGAACTGATTTTGACACCATCTCCGATCACCACCTGATCACCCAGTTCCAAACGCCCGTTGTCGGAAATTTCAAAACTCACACCTTTTCCCAAAACCACATGATCGCCAATTGAGATATTTCCCTTTGGAATATCCCTGAATACGGGAAGCCGCAAGCATTTAAGATTTCTTCCCACCTTGCATTCTGTGGCTAGCAGATAGACCGTGAGCAGCATCCCGTTCAAGCGGTATCTGAAGGCAAGAATCAGCGTAAAAATTTTGGTCATCAACCTAAAAAAGTCTTTGAAATATGAAAAAATGGTGGCGCAAATTTAAGGAATCAAATTTTTGATTTTTCGGCCAATCTTCTTTGCACGAGGGCCTCCTGCAATCTTTCGGCTATGCTTGTCCAGTGAAATTCTTTTGCACCATGGCGGGCGATCTCTTCTGCAAGCTCATTATCTCGGGTGGTGGTCATCGCCATCGCCCGGTGTATGGCTTCCGCAAAATCTATTGGCTCGTTGTCCTCAAAGTACGTCCCAAACCGACCCTGAGCCGAAAGATCGCCGTACGCGTACATTCCCCCGTGACCCACGAGCAAATTTCCAAAGTACAGTGCTTCCACAAAAGAAATCCCAAAGGATTCCACGCGGGATGGCAGGAAAAAAACACGGGATTTTTGGTAATATCCATACAATTCCAGCCGATTGGAAATATTTCCTGTAAATGAAATTTGATTCGCTACGGCAGGATGAGCGAGGCTGATTTCTGTCCATGCCTGTTGAAATTCAGGAGTAACATCACCGATGAGAATCATTTTCCAATCACTCAATTTCAGAAAAGGCAAGGACCTGATCAGGAGATCATAATTTTTTTCCGGACTACCGATCCGGCCCACAGAGACGATCAGGTTTTCTTTGGAAACTGGTTTTTGAAAATGTTTTTTCAGATA